>JBKCVY010000260.1:0-3822 GCA_046317475.1 Cyanobacteriota bacterium
GCTTGAGATCCAGGGTGGGCAGCGGCGCCCCGTCGCCGCTCTCCTGCAGGAGGTTCACCAGCAGTTCGCTGGCAGCGGCGTTCATCTGGGCGCCGGAGGGGTTGCTGAGGCGGATCCGGAAGCGTTCGGTCCCCTCCGGAAGGGTGTCGCCCACCACCTGGAACTGGAAGCTGCCGGAGGTCCCGTTGGCCGGAATCGTCAACGTGCCGCTGGTGGCCAGAAGATCGGGAGCGTCGCTGCCGGTTTCAGCGGTGTCGCCCCGGGCGCGATCGCTGTACACCTCATAGTCCACGGTGATCGGCTCGCTGCTCACAAAACTGGTGGACAGGCGCACGGTCACCGTTCGGGTGCCGGCGTCACCCTCCAGCAGGCTGATGCCACCGGCGCTGACCGGCAGCAGCTCCAACTGGCGGCTCAGGGTTTCCACTGTGAACGCCGGAAGGCGTCCGCCAGCGGCATCTTGAAGGTCATCAGCGGCATCGGTGCCCGGAACGGTGCTGACGCTGATGGGCTGATCGGCGCTGACCGCCCGGTTGAGGGTGAGGGTGAGCGCCTTTCGGTCGGCGCTGACGGCGATGGAGGCGACCGAGAGCGGCGAGGGGCTGGTGACGCCGTCGGAGACCTTGAACTCCGTACGGTCGGGATTCACGCCGGCTTTAATGGGGAACGGCAGCACCAGCCGGAGCTGATCGGCGGGGAGGCTGGACTCCCCGCCCAGGTCGGCGGCGAGCACGGAGGCCACGCTGAGGCTGGGCAACACCCGCACCTCCTGCTCAGGGCTGAAGGAGGAGGCGCGCCCACTGCCATCGATCGCCTGCACACTCCAGTGGTAGGTGCCCGCCTCCAGGTTGTTGAGGGTCCACCCCCGCAGCCCGCCGCCCCGATCCGCGCCAGGGCCCACGTTGCCGTGGAAGGGCGCGAGCAGCGGCTGGCCAGCGGCCGCCGCCGGGGTGGAGAAGATGTCCGCCAGTCCGGGGGCGGTGCCGACCCGCAGGGTGTAGCTCAAGCCGGCGGCGGGTGTGTGATCGTCCAGAGCCGCCCGCCAGACGAAGGTCACCGATTGGCCGGAGACCACGGTGGAGAAGGGGTTGGTGGCTGAGGCCTCCCAGGTGGGAGCCGCGTTGGCGGTAGCGCCAATGTTCTCGATTTGGCGGTGCTGGCCGGTGGCGTTGATCGCCACCAGGTCCAGATCGCCATCGGCGTCCATGTCCCGCGCGTCGAGACGGGTCAAACCGGCAAGACTCTGGGTGGGCTGGTTGATGTAGGGGCAGAACAGGCCCACCCCGTCCTGTTGGTGGAAGAGGCGGACGCTGCCGTCGCTCAGGCCGGCGGCAATGTCAAGGCGACCATCGTGGTCGGCGTCAAACCAAGTGGCGGTGTTAAAGGAAAGGGGCGAAGGCGCCGTTAGAGCCAGCCCCGGGTCGGGGCCATTGAGATCCGTTTCCCGGAAGCCGGTCGTGGTGCCGAGGAAGAGACGCAAACCAGTGGTCTGGCTCAGGACGAGCAAGTCGGTGCGGCCGTCATTGTCAGCATCACCCTCCAGGAGCTGGTCATGGGCCGCCGAGAGGGAGAGCGGCGCGCCGGCCGCCGCGCCAGCGCGTACGGCGGCCTCACTGTAGGAACCACGCGTGTTTTTGAAGAGGCGAAGCGTGGCGCCATTGCCGACGCTCAGATCGTTGTCGCCATCCCCATCGAAGTCCGCGCTGAGCAGCTGTTTGATGTCCCCGTCGCGGATCAAAGGCTGCACACCGGCGATGCTGGTGGCGAAGTCCCGCTGGCGCAGGCCGAGTTTGTCGGTCTGGAACAGGCGCACGCCGCTCTCACCAGCCAGCCAGAGGTCGGGGCGGCCATCGGTGTTGGCGTCGATGGCGAGGGCCTGGCGGAACTGGGGCAGGGACTGGGTGCCGGCTTCTGAACTGAGATCGGTCAGTTCAGTGAATGGGGAACTGGAGCTGGCATTGCCCCGGAAGAGCTTGCTGGTGGTGGCGGACCAGGTCAAGAGATCGGGGCGATCATCCAGATTGAGATCAACAAACAGGTGCTGCCAGCTTGTGCCAGGCAGGGGCAAGCGAGAGCCATCCGGGAAGGCCAGAACGGCGCGATCCGGATAGTTCACCTGGCGAATCAGCTCCAGCTGGCCATCGCCATCCACATCCACGATCGTCGGAACGATGGCGGGGGTGGGTGAGGTGTCCGCGACGTTGAGCGTCACGGCATTGCCGATGGCGGTCCAGGTTTCGGGGGCGGAGCTGGCTGAAGCGGCATTGGGCAGCTGGCCATACAGCTGGAACGTTGCCCGCTCCAGCCCCTCCGTCTGCCAATCCGCCGCCAGCTCATAGGTGAAGGTCACTCCATTGGCGCTGAGGACAGGGAGGGCGATGGAGCGGAAATCAGAGCCATCGATCCCCTCTCCGCTCACCCGCAGCTCAAGGGGGTAGCTGTTCAAACCAACGCCGGCAAAGTTCAGCACAATCAATTCCCCTTCGTTGGCCACTGTGGGGCCGTTCAACTGAGCCACCGGTCCATGGCCAAGATTCTGGACAGGAATCAATTCAGGCGTGGGGATCCCTTGGCTGACGGACTGATAAGAGAGCTGCAGGATCGCTGGACCACCACTGTTAAACCAATCCATCCGTAGGGGAATGGGACGATTGCCGCTGACGGCAATGCTGGATGATTGATCCACCGTAGGAGCGTGGTCGCCGAAATTATTAATGACGACTTCAAAGACACCATCCTGATTGGAATCCACCCAAATGCGAATGCCATCATCCGAGTTCGTGATGAGCTGGAGATCTGAATAGGGGGCAGCTCCTGGAGGGAGAAGGTATCCTTCAAAACGGGCAAAGCCAGTGAAGATATTTTGGACATTGGTGCGCGCGAAGGAGTCCTGTGTGAAATCAATGGCCCCCGTGATTTCCTTGGCAAGCCATCTGTCGCTGCCGGGGATGAATTCATTGATTTCATGGTCAAAGCCCAGCGATGACCAGTCCGCCAGCAGGCCCTGGGCACCGGCGAAACCCGTCGCGGGGGCGCTGAAGCGAACCGTTGTGGCGGGAACGGGGGGTGGGGCCTGTCCGTCACGCAAGGCCCGGAGATCCAGCCCGGCATCTCCCGGCACCATGGGCGCGGTGCCGGTGGTGGCGAAGGGATTGACCACGAAGGCCTGCTCGGCGCTGAAGGCGGAGCCAAGGAAACCGTTGTCAATGGTCTGCACGGACCAGTAGTAGCGTTGCCCCGCTCGGAGCGCGGAGAGCGCCAGCTCTCTCGCGGAGGCCATGCCGTTGTTGCCGGGCTGACTCACCAGTCGCCTGCCATCGGCCCGGGACAGGGAGGGGATGATGTCGTTTCCGCCTGGGCTGGCTCCCAGACGCACGTTGGTGGTGTAGGGCTCCTCTCCCGTGCTGAAGAGGTCACGCCAACTCAGCCGCACCCGGCCGGGATCGGTGAGCACCGCCTCGAAGACCCCAAGATTCATGCTCGGGGCGCTGTTCTGGCTGCCGGTGCGGTTGCCGTTGCGGTCCCGGTCGACGGTGGTGTTTCGGAACAGCTGAAGGTACGGAGTACCGGATCGGCCCTCGGCTCCCGACAGCACCAGATCAAGGTCGCTGTCCCCATCCACGTCCGCCCAGGCGGCGGAGGGATTGAGCAATCCCGGCAGCAGGGTGCCCAATTCCTGGAACGTGGAGATGGCAGGGTCTCCCACCACCGGGTTGGTGAGGACCTTTGTGAGCGGCCCTTGCTCCGTTTGGAGGGTGAGGAAGAGATCGAGATCACCGTCGTTGTCCTGGTCGATCCATTGGGCCGAGGCGTCGGCGCTGC
>JBKCVY010000261.1:0-728 GCA_046317475.1 Cyanobacteriota bacterium
GTCCCGTCCGGTGCCTGAGGTGGTCTCCCGCGACCCGACCGTTTCCGTGGAGCGGCTCTTGGATGCCAATCTCGATCGAGCCCGGGAAGGTCTCCGGGTGTTGGAGGACTGGTGTCGCTTTGTGTTGAACCGCCAGGATCTGGTGGTGCGCTTGAAGGATCTTCGCCAGCGCCTGGGTCAACGCCACAAGTTTTCGTACAAGCTGGCGCGGCTGGCGGCTACGGATGAGGCCACCGGGCTGGCCCACCCAGCCCAACAGGATCGTCAAGACCCGCTCACGGTCGTGGCTGCCAATGCGGGCCGGGTGCAAGAGGCGTTGCGTGTGCTGGAGGAGTTCGGCCGAAATCTGGATCCCCCCCTGGCCGAGGAGGCCGCCAAGATTCGCTATGTCCTCTATGACCTGGAAGTGGACTGTCTTCGGGGCGGCTCCGCGGATGGACAATCCAGGAGGGACCGACTGGCTCGCTGTCATCTATATTTAATCACAGCCCCCGCTGCCAATCTTGAGGAGGTGGTGGAGGAGGCGCTCGTTGCAGGAGTGCGCCTGGTGCAATATCGCCCCAAGGACAACCCGGCCACTGACCTGGAACGCTACGAGCAAGCCCAGGCGTTGCGCCGCCTTTGCCATCGCCACGGTGCATTATTTCTCTTGAACGACCGGGTCGATCTGGCCTTGGCGGAGGGCAAGTTGTCAGAGGCGGAAGCGCTGCTTGGCCGCCCCTTTCGCT
>JBKCVY010000262.1:0-3617 GCA_046317475.1 Cyanobacteriota bacterium
GGTGGGCACGGGCAGCTCACGCAAATCCGCGATTAATTCGGTGCTCTGGCACACCGGCAGCGACATCCCCCATGTGCCTAACAAACGGGGTGGTGGGGTGATTCTGGGGGGCAAGATCGCACCCATTTTCTTTAACACGGCTGAGGATTCCGGCGCCCTGCCGATCGAATGCGATGTCACCGCCCTGGCGACGGGAGATCGGATCACGATTCGTCCCTATGCCGGCACAATTGAGCGGGCCGCGGGCGAGCCCAACGCCGGTGAAGTCGTGGCCCGCTTCACGCTGAAGCCCAGCACGATCACCGATGAGGTGCGGGCCGGCGGGCGCATCCCCTTGCTGATTGGCCGTTCACTCACGGACAAGGTGCGGGCCCAGCTGGATCTGCCCCCCAGCGACCTGTTCATTCGCCCCGAGGCCCCAGCGGATACGGGCAAGGGCTACACGCTGGCGCAAAAAATGGTGGGCAAGGCCTGCGGGTTGCCTGGCGTGCGTCCCGGCACCAGTTGCGAGCCGCTGATGACCACCGTCGGCAGCCAGGACACCACCGGGCCCATGACGCGCGATGAGATGAAAGAGCTGGCCTGCCTGGGCTTTTCGGCGGATCTGGTGATGCAGAGCTTCTGCCACACCGCCGCCTATCCCAAGCCGGTGGACTTGAAAACCCACGCCGAGCTGCCCGATTTCATGGCCTCTCGCGGCGGCGTGGCCCTGCGTCCCGGCGACGGCATCATCCATAGCTGGCTCAACCGCATGCTCCTGCCCGACACCGTGGGCACGGGAGGCGATAGCCACACCCGCTTCCCCCTGGGCATCTCCTTCCCCGCCGGCTCCGGCCTGGTGGCTTTTGCCGCCGCCATCGGCGCCATGCCGCTGGACATGCCGGAATCCGTGCTGGTGAAGTTCAGCGGAACGCTGCAGCCGGGGGTCACCCTGCGGGATGTGGTGAACGCCATTCCCTACGTGGCGATTCAGCAGGGGCTGCTGACGGTGGCCAAGGAGGGCAAAAAGAACGTGTTCAACGGCCGCATCATGGAGATCGAGGGGCTGCCGGATCTCAAGTTGGAGCAGGCGTTTGAGCTCACGGACGCCACGGCGGAGCGCAGCTGCGCCGGCAGCACAATCAAGTTGGGCGTGGAGACGGTGAGCGAATATCTGCGCAGCAATGTGGCCCTGCTAAAAAATATGATCGCTCGCGGCTATGGCGATGCCCGCACCCTGGCCCGCCGCATCAAAGCGATGGAGGCCTGGCTGGCCAATCCTGTGCTGATGGAGGCCGATGGGGACGCCGAATACGCCGCCGTGATCGAGATCGATCTCGACCAAATCACCGAACCGATCCTCGCCTGCCCCAATGATCCCGACAACGTCAAAACCCTCAGTGCGGTGGCCGGCGCCCCCATTGATGAGGTGTTCATCGGCTCCTGCATGACCAACATCGGCCACTACCGCGCCGCCGCCAATGTGCTCCAGGGGCAGGGAGCGAATGCTGCTCGTCTCTGGGTCTGTCCGCCCACGCGCATGGATGAGGAGAAGCTCAAGGAGGAGGGCTATTACGCCATCTTTGAGGCTGCCGGATCCCGCATGGAGATGCCGGGTTGCTCGCTGTGCATGGGCAACCAGGCCCGGGTGGAAGACAACACCACGGTCTTTTCCACCAGCACCCGCAACTTCAACAACCGCCTTGGCAACGGTGCCCAGGTTTATCTGGGCAGTGCCGAATTGGCCGCCGTCTGCGCCCAGCTGGGCCGCATCCCGTCCAAGGAGGAGTATCTGGCCATCGCCGCCGCAAAGATTGATCCCTACGGCGCCGAGCTCTACCGCTATCTCAACTTCGATCAGATCGATGGCTTTGAGGACGCGGGCCGTGTTGTCAGCGCTGAGGAGGAAGCAAAGGTGCTGGCGGAGGTTTGAGGGGCCTGTGGTCTGGCGGGGCTGTGGTTGAAGGGGACCCTGGCCAGCGGTCAAGATCTGATCAGACTCCTGAAGATCCCCGAAAGCCATGCGGAGGATAGTTCCATGCTGCCTACGGTCAAGGGGGTCTCGCTTGCTTTTCTCCCCATGACATCCCCTTTCCAGCGCTGGCTTGCGCCCCTTCGCCGGCTCGTGGTGTTCGGCGTGGCCGTGTTGTTGGCCTGCAATGTGGCCGCTTGTTCGGGCATCAGCGGCACGGATGCCACAAACGCGGCCCGGACGGCGGTGAACATGGCCAAGACCGCCGCTGATCTCACCGGGAATGAGCAGCTCAAATCCGTGCTCAACCCCGTGGTCAGCCTGCTGAACACCACGCAGAAGGAGGTGGTGGCGGACAACATCTCCGCGGCGACAAGCACGATGGGCAAGTTCAAAGGCCTGTGGGAGACCGCTGCTCCCGTGGTGAAACTGGCGGCTGGCGACAACTACGGCGCGATCGATAAGGGCGTGAAGCTGGTCATCAATGCGTTCGGGGGTGACACCGCACCGTCCAAGGACACGGCCCTGACGGCCCTCAAGGCCCTGATCGGTCCCCTCACAGCCCTGCTGGGCTGACCCTGCCACGCGGGTTGGCCGCGACGACCAGCCCTTCGCGAATGGGGCCCAGCCATCCACGGGGCTGGGCCCCATTTTTTGTGGGACCCAAAACGTATCAATACTTACAGCAACCTTTAGAAATGCCAGTCCCGATAGGAACCCCGTACCCTTTTGGTGTCCTTCAAGTTTGTTTTGACATGTCGCGTTCCTTCCTCGTGGGTGGTCGCCTTCTTTCCGCTGGTTTGGCACTCACCCTGGCGGGCAGCCTGGGCCTCACCGGTTGCTCGCCGTCCACCAAGGAAGCCGCAAAGGAAACCGGTGCCGCCGTGGGCGAGGCGACGAAAGAAGGCGTCAACGCTGCCGGTGAAGCGGTGAAGGAAGGCGCCGGTGCCATGGGCGATGCGGCAAAAACCGCCGCCACCAGCACCGCCCAGGCCGCCCTGGCTCCGGCCGTGAACCCCGTGCTCGATCTGTTGAAGAAGGGAGAGGGGCAGGTGAAGGCCGGTGATTTGGCCGCCGCCGCGGCCACCTTGGGCGGGTTCCAAGCCCTGTGGGACAAGGCCGCTCCCGTGATTCAGCCGTTGGCTGGCGATAAGTGGCCCCTTATCGATACGGCCGCCAAGACCGTGGCCAGCACCTTTGCTGCTGGAGCCAAGCCAGATGCCGCAGCCGCCGGCTCAGCCATCACCGGCCTGATGGGCCCCCTGAGTGGCCTGCTGGGCAAATAGGCCGCTCGCGCCGCTCAATTGCGTCGGAAGGTACGGTCCCCGCCCCATCCCTGGGGTGGGGACTTTTGTCTTTCCGCCGGAGCCAGGCCCCATCGTTTGGAAACACCTGTGGTGGCGAGGCCCCAGCCAGGGCTTGATGCGGTCCACCAGCCGCGGAGATTCCCCCAAGCCATTGGGACGGACGTCAAACCAGATTTGGGACGAGTGGCTCGGGGCTCCCCGCCGGACGGCGCGACGCGAAGCTGAACGATGGAGGCGCGCAGGGTAAGCGACGGGTAGCGGTTAACCGGGGCCAGGCGGGGAGGGCCGGGGAGATGCCGCCAGGCGGGGACTAACGTAAAGTCCGCCCATTGTAAATCAATCCTCCCTGGTTTTTGTAG
>JBKCVY010000263.1:0-2121 GCA_046317475.1 Cyanobacteriota bacterium
GGCCATCGGTGGCCTCGTCCTCGGTCTGATCGCTCTCTTCTCCTCCTATGACCACATCACCATCGGCGGACACACCCTCCCCCTCCAGCAGCAATGGGGCATCGCCTGCATCGCTGCCTCGGTGGCGATCGTTTTTATCGATGCTGAACTGGCGACGCGATCCCGACTACGAATTGCGCAAGATGCGGCACGAATGGCGAATGAAACAACTCGACAGCGAAATCTTGAAAGTCGAGAAAGACACAGAGCGGATCAAGAAAGAGTCAGAGCGGATCAAGAAAGACACAGAGCAGATCAGGAAAGACACAGAGCAGATCAATAAAGAGACAGAGCGACTGAAGCAAGAGAACGCCAAGATGCGACTGCTCGACGCCAAAACGCAGAGCTTGCTCTCCTGCGTCGATCAGCTTTGCTTTCCGCCCGAGTCCAGCTCGACCCTTCCCCCATCAACCGAGCCCGATTGCAAACCTTTCTCTCCTTGATCAGCGAGCCACTGCCGCCAGGTGAAGACATCCTCTGAGCGGTTCCCCCGAAACCCGCTCCCCCTCCATCCCCCATTCCCTTCGCACCTCGGCATCGGCTCCGGGTGGCCCAGGGCCATGAAGAACTCCCCGCCCTTGTCCCAAATCGACGCGGAGCCTTCATGCTGGGGACATGACGTTTCCGCACTGCCCCCTTTGCGTTGGTCTGGCGGTCCTGTCCGTCCTCCGCGCGGCCTCCCATGTGGCGCTGCTGGGCCTGGGGCTCAGCCGTCCAACATCACGACCATTTCCTCCATAACCACACCCTCCCCCATCAACTCCCAGGGGTCGGCATCGCTGGCGGCCCAAAGATCCGCCGTGGTGATGGGGAAGCCCGCGATGCGGGCGATGGCCGCCACGGTGGCCGCATCCGGGGCGCTGGCCAGGGCGATCTGCAGATCGGGATCCACCTCAACGGCCCGCAGGAAGCCACCCAGTGGATCATCCCCTCTGGTGGGGATCTCCGGCTCGGGCCTCCCCTCCTCAAACCCCGCTCCACTGGCCAGCCAGAGGGCAAGTTCACTGACGGGATGGCCAGCCCCTTGGGCAATGGCCGCCACCGCCGCCGCATCCGGGGCGTTGGCCAGGGCCGCCTGCAGCGCTTGATCCCCCTCGGCCTGCCGCAGAAACCGGCCGATGGCGTCCTCCAGGTCATCGCTGGCCAGGGTCGGAAGGGCCGCCTCAGGAGACAGCGGAGGAAGGGCCGCCTCTGGAGACAGCGGAGGAAGGGCCGCCTCGGGAGACAGGGGGGGCTCCTTCCCCGCCACCACCTCCTCGACCGCACGGTCCTCCGCCATGTCGGCGGCGCCATCGGCGATGGCGGCCTGGTCGGCGGCCACATCCTCCGGGGTGACGCCACTGGCCAGCCAGAGATCCACCTCGCTGATCGGATAGCCCGCGGCCTGGGCAATGGACGCCACCGCGGCCGCGTCCGGGGCGCTGGCTAGGGCCCGTTGCAGCTCCTCGTCCCCATGGGCCTGATGCACGAAACGGGTGAGGGGGTCGTCGGTCTCCAGCCAGGGATCCGGCAGGAGCGCCGCTTCTCGTCCCACTGGAGTGGCCACGGCCGCCGCCGCTGAATCGGCGGTGGGAGCGTCGGCGGTGGAGGAAGCGCCCGCGGAGGAGGGCTGGAGTTCGTCCGGGCTGGCGCCACTGGCCCGCCACAGATCCAGCTCGCTCACCGGGAAGCCCGCGGCGCGGGCGATGGCCGCCACGCTGGCGGCGTCCGGCGCGACGCTCAGCAGCTCCCGCAACCCTTCATCGCCATGGGCCCTCTCCAAAAAGGCCTCAAGAGACGCGAGCGACATGGGAGCCAAGCGAGGACCTCCCCTGCTTAGCAACGTCCACCGCCACGGAGCACCCACGCGCCAGGGCCCCACGCCTCAGCTGGCCAGGGCGTCGAGCCGCCGGCGCAGGTCCTTCAGATCCTGCCAGGTGTGCCACTTGGGGCTCCCCGGCTCACGGGAGGCGTTCCGCAGCAGGTAGGAGGGGTGAAACATCGGCAGCAGCCAGCGGCCCGCCAGCCCCTCCCCCTCGCCCTGGCGCCACTGGCCCCGCAGGCGCGTGATGCCCCCCTTCACGCCAAGAGCCCCCTCCATGG
>JBKCVY010000264.1:0-2221 GCA_046317475.1 Cyanobacteriota bacterium
AAGCCGCCTTGGAGTTGCGCGGCTGGGCCGTCGGTGCCCCACGCCTGCCCTTGCTGCCTGCGGATAGCCAAGTGCGCGAACGCCTGTCCTCCATCCTCGCTGCCCTGCGTCCCACCTGACGCCAAGGCTTCGCCCAGACCATGCCAATCCTTCGATTTCACTTTCGATGACCAGTTCCCAAGGAAACAACGCAAAAGCAACAGCCGATGGCAAGAAACCCGTCCTTCGCGTAATCCCCCTGGGGGGATTGCATGAGATCGGCAAAAATACCTGCCTTTTTGAATACGGTGACGACCTGATGCTCGTGGATGCCGGCTTGGCCTTTCCAAGCGATGGCATGCATGGGGTGAATGTGGTGCTGCCGGACACCAGCTATCTGCGGGAAAATCACAAGCGTATACGCGCCATGATTGTCACCCATGGCCACGAGGATCACATTGGCGGCATTCCTTATCATCTGAAGAACTTCAACATTCCAGTTATTTATGGGCCGAGGCTCGCCCTTTCCATGCTGACGGGAAAGATGGAGGAAGCCGGTGTGATGGATCGCACCACACTACAAACCGTCAGTCCTCGGGATGTGGTGCAGGTTGGCCAGCACTTCAAGGTGGAATTCATTCGCAACACCCACTCCATTGCCGATAGTTTCACCTTGGCGATCACCACACCCGTGGGCGTGGTTGTCTTCACCGGCGACTTCAAGTTTGACCATACTCCCGTCGACGGGGAGGTATTTGATATCCAGCGTCTCGCCCATTACGGCGAACAAGGCGTGCTCTGTCTCTTCAGCGATTCCACCAACGCGGAGTTGCCTGGATTCACTCCTCCCGAACGGGCCGTGTTTCCCAATCTGGACCGTCACTTTGGCAAGGCTGAAGGTCGGGTCATCGTCACCACCTTCGCCAGCTCCGTCCATCGGGTTTCGATGGTTCTGGAGCTGGCCATGAAACACGGCCGCAAAGTTGGCCTGCTGGGCCGATCGATGCTCAACGTGATTGCCAAGGCCCGGGAACTTGGCTACATGCGCTGTCCCGACGAATTGTTTGTGCCCATCAAGCAGATCCGCGATCTGCCCGATCGGGAAGTGGTGTTGTTGATGACCGGCAGCCAGGGCGAGCCGCTGGCGGCCCTGAGTCGCATCTCTCGTGGTGAGCACCCGCAGGTGCAAGTTAAAACCTCAGACACCATCATTTTTTCAGCCAGTCCCATCCCCGGCAACACCATTTCCGTGGTGAATACCATCGACCGCCTAATGATGTTGGGCGCCAAAGTGGTTTATGGAAAGGGGGAGGGCATCCACGTCTCCGGCCATGGCAGCCAGGAAGATCAAAAGCTCATGCTTGCCCTGACCCGCCCCCGATTTTTTGTGCCCGTCCACGGCGAGCACCGCATGCTGGTTTGCCATTCCAAAACCGCCCAGTCGATGGGCGTGCCCGCCGACAACATCCTCATCATTGACAATGGTGATGTGGTGGAACTCACGCCTGACGCCATTCGGCGGGGCGAGGCCGTTAAGGCGGGCATTGAGCTGCTGGATGCCTCCCGCAATGGCATCGTCGACGCCCGTGTGTTGAAGGAGCGCCAGCAATTGGCGGAGGATGGGGTCATCACCCTGCTGGCCGTCATCAGCACCGACGGCGTCATGGCGGCTCCCCCGCGGGTCAACCTGCGCGGTGTGGTGACCACCGCCGACCCGCGCAAGCTCTCCATCTGGTCGGAACGGGAAATTCGCTGGGTGCTGGAAAATCGCTGGAGTCAGCTCTGTCGCAACAGTGGTGGCAAAGCGCCGGATGTGGATTGGGTTGGCGTGCAACGGGAGGTGGAGGTGGGTCTCCAGCGCCGCCTGCGGCGGGAACTGCAGGTGGACCCGCTGATCCTCTGTTTGGTGCAACCGGCGCCCGCCGGGAGTCCGGCCTACAAGGGGCAATCGGAGGCCGAGCCGGATAACCGTCCCGCTCCGAAGGGGCGCCAGGGCGCACGCGATCGGGGCAAGGAGGCCGGCGCCTCCGAGGCCCGTCCCCGACCGGAGCCCGCCGTCAACACGGCAAAACCCGTCACTCCAGCCGAAGAGCCCGAATTGGAGAACGGGCGCACCCGGCGCCGTCGGTCGGCTGCTCTGGCGGGCTGAGGCAGCCTCAGCCCAGTTTCACCAACAACAGGGAGGACCTCAGGTCCTCCAGATCAAACACTTGCGCTTGAGCCAGGTCTACCACTTCTGGGG
>JBKCVY010000265.1:0-4006 GCA_046317475.1 Cyanobacteriota bacterium
CCCAGTTGGAGCGGATCCTCGCCTACGTGGGCCATGTGCAGCAGGTGGACACGGAGGGCGTGCCCGCCACCACCCGAGCGGTGGAGGTGGTGAATGTCACCCGCCCCGATGTGGTGGAGACCACGGAGATTCGCGAGGCGTTGCTCCAATTGGCGCCCCAACGGGAAGGGGATTTCTATCGAGTGCCCAAAATCCTCAGCGAAGGGGGCTGAACCATCGCTCTGGCGTAGCGGTCCTCCCGATGGGAAGCGGCAAGGGTGGGGCAGGGGCCAGGGTCGCCGGCTCGCCCATCTCAGCCAGGGGGGTCTCCGGACATCAGGCACACCGGCGCGAGGCAGGGCGATGTTCAGCGGCTGGGAGACACGGGGGAAACGGCGGTTCGGTGGAGGAGCTCAAGGATGCGGCGCCGCGCATGGCGAGTGGGCATCAGGGCGGCAAGCGGTCGCAAACGGCTGCGGCGCCGCTTGTGGCTGCGCACGCCAAGAAGGATGTCATAGAGGAAGTTGAGCGCGTCGGCGCGGCTCTCAAACAATCCCAAGCGTTGGGGAGATCCTTTGGCGTCAAGAAGATGGCGGGTTGCCAAATAGGCGGGGCGATACTCGAACCAAGGAATGGACGGCCAAAGATGGTGAACCAGGTGATAGTTCTGCCCCATGATCAGCCAATTCATTAAACGACTGGGATAGACGCGGGCATTGTGCCAGCGGCTTCTAGACAGGAAGGGCCGGTGGGGAAGGTAATCAAAAAACAAGCCCAGGGTGACACCCACCATCAGGGCAGGGGCAAACCAACAATTAAAAATGAAGGGCAAGAAATCGAATCGCACCGCCGCAAGAATAATCAGGGTAAAGGTCATCCGTTCCAGTGCCCAGGCCAGCAATTCGTTGTCTCGCCAGAGGCGTCGTTTGAAAAAAAAGATCTCGTGGTAGAAAAAACGGGGGGCAATCAACCAGAGGGGGCCAAAGGTACTGACGATGTGGTCAGGATCATTTTTCGGATCATTCACATGGGCGTGATGCTGCAGATGCACGCGCGTGAACACCGGAAAACTAAACCCCAGCAACAGGGCGGCACCGTGGCCCATCACCCCGTTCCAAAACGGATGGGGATGGGCCGCGTTGTGGCAGGCATCGTGGATGACGGTCCCTTCCAGGTGGAGCGCCAAAAACCCCAGGGCCAGCAGCACGGGCAAGGGCCAACCCGCGACGAACCAGCCCCAGATGGACAAGAGCGCCAACCCATATCCTCCGAGAAACAGGAGCACGGTGGGGTTAAACGGGGGCGGTGGATCCAAAAACTCCTTTGGGACCGTCCGAACCGAGGGCAAGGCGGTGGCAGGGAGACTGCTGCTCTCGGAGAGGGCCATCTGGGAGGACGGACGGACCGGGGTTGGGGAGATCACCGGGAGCAGGGAGAACATCGCAAGGCGGCACCCACCTTAATCAAGCCCGCTGGCCTGCGAGAGCCCCCAGTACAGTCGTTTTCGACCGGGGACGTGCTCCCTTTCCCCCTCCCTGGCATGGAACGCACCCACCTCAACCCCCCCGAGCTGTTCCGTCACCCCGCCTATACCCGGGTCATCACCGTCACCGCCCCCGGGCGCCTGGTGTTCATCGCGGGGCAGACCCCCTCGGATGCCCAGTATCAGCCGGTGGCCGTGGGCGATTTGCGCGGACAATACCTGCATGTGATGGACGCGCTCACCCTTCAGCTGGAAGCCGCGGGCGCCACCTGGGCGGATGTGGTGTTTCGGCGGCTCTATGTGCTGGACATGGATGGCTTCCTGGAGATGCAGCGGGACCCCACCTTGCCCGAGCCCTGGCCGGCCGATCTGCCGCCACCCAGCACCTTGATCGGCGTGACCCGCCTCTCCCATCCTGATTTTGGTTTGGAAATCGATCTCCTGGCCATCACCTCCCAGTAGCGCCTCACCCTTGGCCCCCCAGGCTCCGGAGCACCAGGCTTTCCGGCGCCAAGTGAAACTGGTGTTCAAAGGCGCCGCGGAACTCAGCCAGATCCGCATAGCCGCACCGCAGGGCCAATTCGGGCATGGGGAACGGCAGGGGACCATCCAGCAGTTGACGGGCCCAGCAGAGGCGCTGGTGGCGGAGCCATTCCAGGGGCCCGCAGCCGAAATGGGCCTGGAAGAGACGCCGCAGGGACAGGCGACTCAAGGCTGACTGCCGCTCCATGCGGGTGAGGGTCCACACCCCGTGCAGATCGTGGCGGAGGGCGTCCAGCAAGTCGTCAAACGCATGGGCCTCGTCGGAGCCGCCCGTGGGGGCGGCATCGGCGGGGCTGGCCGTGAGCTGGGGGTAGAGCAGGAGGGCGAGCAGGCGCAGCACCTTGTCATCCAGCCCCAAGTGGCCGGGCAGGGTGGGACCGCTGCGGCTCACCAGATCGATCAACCTCAAGCTGTGCCGCAACATGGCCAGCAGGTTGCCCTGCTGCGGATGGCTCTCCAGCAACTGCACCGGACGCTCCAACGGGAGACAGGGGTCGTCACCGCGCGGACCCGCCATGGCGTTGCCCACGGCGGCCAAATCCATCGGACAGACGCTGAACATCACACCGCTGCAGGTCGTGGTCTCCAGGGAATAGGCCTCTCCGGGGAGGTAGAGGGCGCTGTACCCCGCCCGCGCCCGATAGGGACGGCCCGCGACAGTGAACCGCTTCTCGCCCAGGATGGGCAACGTGAACACCGCCTTCGCCTGGGAGTGGTTGGCGCCCCGCAAGGCGGAGTGGGCGGCGGCGGTGATCACCAGCTGGGAGGCCCGCACATGGACGGCCCGATGGACAAAGGGTCCTGACGACAGAACCGGGGTGAGCTCCCGCAGGGGAACGGCTTGGCGCAGGTGTGTCGCCAACGCGTCGGGATCGTGATTGACGCGGGCCTGGCCGTTGCCAAAGGCCAGGGGCAGCGAGGAGGCCAGGGGACGGGGAGGGGTCATGGGAGGAGTTGGAGTCGCTCCAGCCGGGGATGGCGGCGATGGAGATGCTGGAGACGGGCCGTCAGGAGGCAATGGAGGTCCTGCAGCCTGGCGTGCTCGCCCACGTCCGCCCGGCAGACCAGGGCCAGGCGGTTGGTGAAGAGGGAGAGGGAATCCAGGGGGACCAAATCGGGAAACGCCCAGGCACTCAAGGGGGTGCAGTACATGAGGGTGACCGCGTCAGCGGTTTGGCCCTCCCAGGACTGGGGGTCATGGCGGCGTTGGGCCATCTCCAGGGAGCCCAAGCCCAATCCTTCGCAGAGGGCATGGCTGCGGGGATAGCCCTTCGCGGGAAGGAGGGGAAGGGGAAAACGGAGCAGATCCGTGATTCCCAATCGGGACACCCCTGCCAAGGGGTGATTGGGATGGGAGAGAACATTAACGGGCTGGCGCCCAAGGGGCCAGACGACGAAGGGAAAGTCTGGTTCGTCTGGCAGATCATCGGCGGCATCCGTGAGCCAGGCATCAATGACCCGATCCTGGAGGAGGGTCAAGGGAGAGACGGTGCCGATGAAGTCGCGGGGACCAATGACCCAGCCGGGGGGCGGCGGTTGGAGCAGGGGGTCGGAGCCCGAGGGGAAGCCTTCCACCCGCAAAGGGTTTTGTCCGAGCAGGCGGGCCAGCTGGTGGATTTCCCGCTCCATCTTCAGGAGCAAGGAGGAATTCGTGATCCATTCTCCCTGGCGGCGTCTGAGCCTGAGATCAAAGACTTCGGAGCAGCGCCGCACCCTGCGGGAGATCGTGCTCTGATTGCACTCCATCTTGGCGGCAGCCTTCGGGCCAGTGCCATGCCAGATGAAAAAGTCAAGGCTGGCAAGTTCCTCTTGCGTGACCATGACAAACAAATTTTTTGCATATTAACGACTGGCTCCTGGAAGCGCGAACGGCTTCTGCCCCCCCTGGGTGGTTTCCCCTGATGATGCCCACCGGGGGACTTGAACCCCCACGACCGAAGCCACTGGAACCTAAACCCAGCGCGTCTACCAATTCCGCCAGATGGGCCTGGGCACAGACAC
>JBKCVY010000266.1:0-5347 GCA_046317475.1 Cyanobacteriota bacterium
GCATCTCCAACCGCTGCATCACGGGCGAGGCCTCCGGAAGGGGGGCTTGGGGGGTGAGCCCCCCCCAGCCACGGCTCTGTTGCCAGGCCTGCCTGTCCTGGCTTGCCGCCGCGGTCGCGGCGGAGAGGTCGGCTTCGGCGGGCCAGAGCGCGTCGCTGGAGAGGATGGGACAGGCCAGTTGCGCCAGCAGGCGGGCGGCGAAGTCAGGCACCAGGGGCGTGAGCAGAACGCCAATCCAGCGACAGCTCTCCAGCACGGCGTACAGATCCGCGGCGACCTCGGCTTCTTGGCCGGGTTGCTTCATCCGTGACCAGGGGGCCCGATCATTGAGAAAGCCATTGGCGGTGTTCGCCAGGGTCAGCACGGCCTCAGCGGCACGGCGAAAATCGATGGCTTCCATGGCCGCCTCAACGTCCGCGGAGGCCTGGACGCTCGCCAGGGCCAGGGGATGCTCCGGAGAGGCGCCTGGTCCACTGGGCGGCACCCCACCCCTAAACCATTTGCGGGCCATGGAAACGCTGCGGTTGAGCAGGTTGCCGATGGTGTTGGCGAGGTCGTTATTGACGAGCTCGCAGAATCGCTTTTGCTGAAAATCGCCATCCTCTCCAAAGGGAATGTCGCGCAGGAGATACCAGCGCACCGCATCCCTGCCAAAGGACTCGAGCAGCTCCTCGGGATCGAGCACATTGCCGAGGGACTTGCCCATCTTCTGGCCCTCTCGGGTGAGAAAGCCATGGCCAAACACCCCCTCGGGCAAGGGAAGGTCGGCGGAGAGGAGCATCGCGGGCCAGAAGACGGCATGGAAGCGAAGAATGTCTTTGCCGATCACATGCAGCTGGGCGGGCCAGCCCCGGGCGGGGAGTTGGTCCAAGCTGACGGGTTGGTTGGGCCGCAGCAGGGCGGACAGATAGCCCAGCAGCGCGTCAAACCACACGTAAAAGGTGTGCCCCGGATGGCCCGGCACCGGGATGCCCCAAGGGAGGTCGACTCTGGAGATGGAAAAATCCCGCAGGCCCCGGGCCACAAAATTTTCCACCTCGCGCCGCCGCGAGAGAGGAGCGATGAAGCCCTCCCGGCTCACCAGGGCTTCGATGGTGGCCTGGTAGCGGGACAGTCGGAAAAATAAGTTGGGCTCATCCCGCCATTCCAGCGGTCGCTGGTGAATGGGGCAGGAGGGCGATTTCGCCTCGGCGGGATCATCTTTGAACTCTTCGCAGGCGACGCAGTACCACCCCTGTTGCCGCCCCTCCCGCACATCACCCTTCGCTTCCACCCGAGCAAAAAATTGCTCCACCAACTGGCGGTGCGCGGGATCGGTGGTGCGGATGAAGCGGTCGTGGCTGATGCCCCAGCGGGTCCAGAGGTGGCGAAAGCTGCCGCTGTTGCGGTCGCAGAGGGCCTGGGGGGTGAGCCCGGCGGCTTCCGCCGTGCGCTGAATTTTTAACCCGTGCTCATCGGTGCCCGTCACGAAGGTGACGGCCTCCCCCCGCAGCCGCTGGTAGCGGGCGATGGCGTCGCAGGCGAGAGTGGTGTACGTGCTCCCGAGATGGGGCCTGTCGTTGACGTAGTAAAGGGGAGTGGTGAGGGTGAAGGGCATCGCTGACGGCTCGGATCGATGGCGCGGGGATCGCCCGTTGGCGCGGGGATCACCCGTTCGGCTCGCCTTTCCGGCCCTGCCTCCGCCGGATCTTAGCGATCCAGGCTCCTGCCCCCCTCTCTCCTGGGCCGCGTGGCCCGTCTTCCCCTGGAGGCTGTCCCTGACTCACCCCGCCCCCTTTCCCGATTGTTGTCTCTCCTGACGTCCCATGGATGAACGGTCACCCGAGCTGGCCCGCCGCCAGCTGTGGCTTGGAGCGCTCCACCAGTTGGCCCTGGCGGACGGCGATTTTTCTGAGGCTGAAGGGCTCGAGCTGGAGGAGCGCCTGCGGCGGGAGCTGCCGGAAACCCATTGGGACCAGCTGCCCGTGCCTGGCCTTGAGGCCCTGATCCACCGTTTTGGCGTGGCCACCCCGGCGGCGGAGGAGTTTCTGCGCTCCGCGGTGATGGTGGCCCTGGCGGATGGCCATCTCAGCCGGGAGGAGATGGTTCTGCTGCGGCGGTGGAGCGGGGCGTTGAAGGTGGGGGAGGATCTGCTGGCCGGCCTGCCGGACGCCTGCTGTGACAGTGCCGAGACCGTGGGCGTCCTGGATCCCCTCAAGGACTGGCTGGATCGACTCCAGCCCACCGATCCGGCGGTGGCCGCCTTTCTGGTGCGCCTGATTCCGGCCCAGTGCCCCTTTGAACGGGATCTGCGGCTGTTTGGCTACAAGCTGGTTCACATCCCCCCGATGTGCAAAATCAACCCCCTCTACGACCAGCTGGTGGCCCTGCGCCTGCGCTGCCTTGACACCTTGGCCACGGCCCAGCTCCCACGGGAGCCCACCTTTCCTCCCCCCTGCGCGCCATGAGTCCGATCGATCGGTCCATGGACGTGGTGGTTTGGGGGGGGGGCACCGGAGGCGTAGCCGCCGCCCTCCAGGCGGCCCGTGCTGGCGCCCAAACGCTGCTGCTCACCCCTGGTGGCTGGCTCGGGGGCATGGTGAGCGCCGCTGGCGTCTGTTGCCCCGATGGAAACGAGCTGTCCCCTTGGCAAACGGGCCTGTGGGGCTCCTTGCTGCGGGCGCTGGCCCACGAGACCCCGGAGGGTTTGGATCACAACTGGGTCAGTTGCTTCGGCTACCGGCCGGGGACGGCGGAGGCGATTCTGCGCCGCTGGGTGGCGGCGGAATCCCATTTGGAGTGGTGGCCCCAGGCGCGCCTGGAGGCGCTGGAACGGGTGGGGGATCGGCTCACCAGCCTGGATGTCCACTGGCGGGGGAGCGATTGGAGGATCAGCCCCACCATCGTGGTGGATGGGAGCGACCGTGGGGACCTCTATCCCCTGGCGGATGTGCCCCATCGCCTCGGCTGGGAGGCACGGGAGATCTGGGGGGAGCCCAGCGCGCCGTCCCAGGCCGATCTGTCGCGCCAACCCTTTTTCGCCCGCCAGCCCGTGCAATCCCCCACCTGGGTGATCATGGCCCAACTCCAGGCACCGGATTCCCCGGACCCGCTTCTTTGCCAACCGGTGGGGGAAGGCCAATCGCTAGGGGCTCTGCCGGCGCCTTTCAGCGAGGCCACCCGCCGGTTTGGCCTGGAGCGCACCCTCACCTATGGACGCCTGCCCGGTGGTTTGGTGATGCTCAACTGGCCCTTGGCCGGCAACGACTGGCACCATGGCCTGGAGCGGGCCTGGTCGACCACCGTTCCGCCGGGGGAGGTGTGTGCCGAGCTGGCCGCGGAGATGCGAGCCCACAGCCGGGCGTTTGCCGAAGCCCTGATGGCGATCAGCGGGGGGCGGTTGGGTCGGGCCGCCGTGTTCCCCAGCGCCCAGGCGGCCGAGGGGGCACTGGAGGGTGGGGAAGACCTGGCGCTGCAGCCCTACTGGCGGGAGGGACGGCGTCTAGTGGCTTTGGAGACGGTGCTGGAGCAGCACCTTCTGCCCCTCGAGGATGGAGCCGCCATCGCCGGCCTGCCCACCGATGGGGCGGGCCACCCCACGTCCATCGCCGTGGGCAACTACGCCAATGATCACCACTACCCCGGCCCGGACTGGCCGTTGGCGCCCAAGAGTTGCCGCTGGGGCGGGCGCTGGAGCGGCACGCCCTTCACCATTCCCTACGGCGCCCTGGTCAGTCGGTCCATCGTCAATCTCCTGGCGGCGGACAAGGCCATCGGCGTCAGCCACATGGCCAATGGCGCCACGCGGCTGCAGCCCTTGGTGCTCAATCTGGGGCAGGCGGCGGGGATGGCGGCGGCCCTCTGCGTGCGCCAGGGCCTGCTGCCGGCGGACTTGCCCATTCGCCAACTGCAGGAGGCCCTGATCGGAGAGCCACAAGCTCCGGCGGGGCCCCTGCCCCTTTGGGACACGCCTTGGCACCATCCGGAGTGGGGGGATCGGCAACGCCGCCTGTTGGATGATCCCGCCCGGCTGGTCCCCTCCGGCCGCTGGAGCACGGCGTTGGGCGATCCCCGCCGCGCCCCGCGGGAGCCAGGCGAGCGGCTCTGGCGGGGGGACCTGGTGGGGGATGGTGAGGGGGGATGGCGGCTCCACGGCACCCTTGGCCCGGATGGGGAACCCTGGCGCCTGATCACCCTGGAACCGGCCTTGAACGATTGGCTCCAGCAGCAAGACACCCCCTGCTCCGTGGCCCTGGTGGGGTGCGCCAATCCTTGGGGGCCCTGGTTGCGGGGGTCGCGCCTGGTTTGATCGGGGGGGATCCCCGAGGCGCTGGATGGTCAGGAGGCGCGGGCCTCAAGCCGCAGCAGGTCGCGAAGGGGGTCCACCTCCCGCACCCGCACGAGCACCGCGTCGCCAGGCTGCGGCGTTCCTGGGCACTCGGCCGCCAGATCCATGGCCACGCTCTCGATGTGCACCAGGGCGAGGTGGTGGTCCTCCCGCAACCAGCGCAGGAACACCCCCCGCCATTGGGGCTCGCGCTGTGCCGCGAACCACACCTGCTGCCAGTGGCGCTGATCGGCGCGGCTGATGGCGATGCCCTCCCGCACGCCCGCCTCCACCGTGGTGAGCAGATCCGAGAGGGCACTGGCCTCGATGGGAGGGCGACCCTCCAGGTGGTCGGCCAGTTGGCGCTGGACGAGGAGATCGCCGTAGCGCCGGATCGGAGAGGTGGCCTGCACGTAGGCCTCCAGGCCCAAGCTGAAGTGGGGTTGGGGAGCCGTGCCCACCACGCCGCGGGTGAGGCAGCGTTTCACCGCGGCCAGTCGGGCCGGGCCGGCGGGGAGGGCTTCCAGTTCCGCGGTTGAGGGGATGGGGGTCGCCGGTTGGCCGCGATAGGGCAGGGGGAGCTGGTGGCGCCGGCCGTAGTCCGCCACGGCGGCCCCCGCGAGCACCATGGCTTCGGCCACGAGCAGGCGCGAGGCGGTGGGCTCAATGATGTCGAGCTGGGCCGTGTCGTCTTCCGGGTTGGGACCGGCCCGGCGCACCCGTCCCTCCGGCTGATCCAGAAACAGGGCCCCGCGGGAGGCCCGCCAGGCGCGGCGCTGGCGCAGCAAGGCATGGAGCGTCAGCAGGGATTGCTCCTGGGGAGGGGCCAGCTCCAACAGCTCATCGGCATCCGCGTAGGAGAGCCGATAGGCCGGACGCACCCAGCTTCTGTGCAGGTCCATCGCCAGGAGCGCGCCATCGGGCGCGAGCTGGACGCGCAGGCTCCAGGCGGCGCAGCGCCGGCCGGAGCGCAGGCTCATCGGACCGTTGGCCAGGATCTCCGGGAACATCGGCAGGGTGCCCTGGGCCAGGTAGAGGCTG
>JBKCVY010000267.1:0-2045 GCA_046317475.1 Cyanobacteriota bacterium
CATCAGCACATAGGTGAGGGGGTTGATGGTGACGATGATCAACCCGCAATTCCAATCCACCTGGCGCAGAATTTCACCGGCCACCCAATCCGCGGACAGGATGCCATAAGGATTGAGTTCCGAGCGGAAGGGGCCCAGCACCAAGCGCCGCAGCCGCAGCGGTGGTCGCCCCCCCGACCCATCCGCTTGGGCGGCAAGGTCCAGGGCCCGCAAACTCATGATCTGGCCGATCAGGCGCTTGCTGATCTCATAGTGGGGGCTCAGGGTGGGTTGGATTTCCGCCTCCGAGGTGTTGATCCACACTTCGCCCCCCCGGGGCCGGACCGGCCCGGCCGCGAAGAGGTCCAGCAGGCGCCAATGGCTCAGCGCGTTGACGTTGAGGGCGAGGGCCAGGGCCTCCGGATCCCGTCGCCCCAGGGGGTTCACGCCGTGGTTGAGCACCAGCACATCCACCTCCCGCAGCAGGGGCGCCAGCTCCCCTTCCTGGCCGCAGTCCCACTCCACCTGCTGGAGGGGAATGGCCTGCCCCTGGCCATCCAGCACCCGCAGGGGGACCATGGCTTCCCCGGCGCGGCGATGGGTGAGGGCGATGATCCGGGCTCCCCGCTGGTGCCAGCGGCGGATCAGCGCCTGGCCGAGGGCCCCGCGGGCGCCGGTGATGGCCCCGGTGGGGGGAGCGTGGGAAGCGGCTTCCATGGGGGATGGCGTGGGGCGCTCTGCCGAGGGCCCCGTCGCACGCGTGTGTGTGAATCCTGGCAGCTCGTCGGTGGAGGGTTGGGGGCAGGCTGCAAGAATCAGATTTAGCCTGGTTTTTGGGAGGCCGCTCCATGCCTTGCCCGCTGTTGATTGGCTCCTGTGAACCCTTCAGCGGCAAGTCGGCGGTGATGTTGGGCCTGGCCCAGCAGTTGCGCCACCAGGGAGTGTCTTTCGCCGTGGGCAAGCCGCTGGCCACCTGCTTGGATCCCCAAGAGATCCATCAGCCCGGGGATCCGCTGTTGGATGCCGATGTGCGTTTCATCGGGTCCCATTTGGGTTTGGACGAGGGGCAACTGGTGCCGTCCTTGGCCGTGCTGGAGAAGGCGTCCGCCCACCAGCGCCTGATGGGCGGGCAAGTAGGACCCGTGGAGGGAATGGAGAGCCTGCTCGCCCGGCTGCGGCAAAACAGCGGTGAATTGGCGTTGTTGGAGGGGGCGGGTCGGCTGAGCGAGGGCTGGCTCTTCGGATTGGGGCTGGTGCCCCTGGCCCGTGCTCTGGAAGCCTCCGTGGTGCTGGTCCATCCCTGGAAGGACAGCCGGGATGTGGAGCCCCTGCTGGAGGCCCAGAGCCTGTTGGGTCCCCAGTTGGCGGGGGTGGTGATCAACAGCGTGCCGCCGGAGGGCTTGGGGGCGATCCGCGGCGATGTGGTGCCCGCCCTGGAGGGCCTGGGCCTGGCGGTGTTGGGCGTGCTGCCCCGCAGTCCCTTGCTGAGGAGCGTCACGGTGGAGGAGTTGAGCCGCCGGCTGGAGGCCCGGGTGCTCTGCTCGCGGGAACGGTTGGATCTGCTGGTGGAAACCCTGTCGATCGGGGCGATGAACGTGAACTCCGCGATGGAATTCTTCCGCCGCCGCCGCAACATGGCCGTGGTGACCGGGGCCGATCGGACGGACATCCAGCTGGCGGCCCTGGAGGCCTCCACCCAGTGCTTGATCCTCACCGGGGTGGGAGAACCCTTGCCCCAACTGCTCAACCGGGCGGAGGAACTGGAGGTGCCGGTCCTCAAAGTTGACCATGACACCCTCACCACCGTGGAGGTGATTGAGGCCGCCATCGGTCATGTGCGGCTGCACGAGGCGGTCAAGGCCACCCACGCGATCCGGCTGGTGGAAGAGAATTGTCACTTTGCCAACCTGTTTGAACGGTTGCGGCTGTCTTGAGTCCGTAGGGCGCTGCTAGTTTCCAGAAAAGCACTGCGGGCGTACGACGGGTGACCCGGTCTCTCGATCTTCCAGCTCTCGACAGGATTGACACCCTGGCCCAGGAGCTGGCCATGCTCCAGGACACGGGCA
>JBKCVY010000268.1:0-4676 GCA_046317475.1 Cyanobacteriota bacterium
GCCAGGGTGTTGGCGATCAGGGTGGGCCAGGGCAAGGCCAACACCGGCCGCCAATCCATGGGGCCGAGGGGTGGAAGGGGCTGCCATCTCCACAGATCCCGGGGGTCCACCCCCAAGGACGCCGCCAGCCACCCGCATAACGGAAGCAGCGCCAGCAACAGCCAAAGCAACTCCCGACCTTCCGCCCCGCTGGCGCGCCAGTGGCCGCTGGGGCTGGGGCCCAACCGGAAGCGGCGGGGCGCCAACCAACGGCGCCGCAGCGCCCCCAGCCCATGCTCCAGGAGAAGCATGGCGATGAACAGGAGCCAGAGGCCACTCCACAGCTCACGAAATTCCAGGGATTGCAAGGTCAAGCGCAGGTCCGTGCCCAGGCCTCCCATGCCAAAAACACCGAGCAGGGTGGCGCTGCGCAGGGCGCACTCCAGGCGATAGCCGCCGTAGCTGAGCAGCCCCGGCAAAAGGGCGGGACCCAGGGCGGTGAGCAGGGCGGCGGGAGCGGAGGCACCAGCGGTCCGCAGGGCGTCCAAGCGCGAGGTGTCGAGGCCGTCGAGCAGGTCGGCCACCCCCCGGGCCACCAGGGCGCTGTAGGGAAGGGCGATGGCCACGATGGCCACCACCGGACGCAGGCCCAGCAGTTGCAGCAACAGCAGGCCCCAAAGCAGCTCATGGATCGAGCGAGGGACGGCCAGGACGCGCCGCAGGACCCCGGCGGGCCAGCAGACACCGGCGCCCACCCGCCAGAGGGTGCGGGAACTGGCGCAGCCGAGCACAAGCCCGCCCACCAGGCTGGTCGTCCAACCGAGCAGGGCCATGGCCAGGGTGACGCCCAAGCCGGCGAGGGCCGAGCGCCACACCAGCGGATCGAACGACGGCCAGGGGGCCGCCAGCAGGAAGCGACCGATCAAGTCGAAGCCGCCCGCATGGACCTGGCCGACCATCGCGATCAGCACCGGCAGGGCCACCAGGGAAGGCAACAGGAGGAGCGCTGGCGGAGCGGGCGTCCAAGGCCTGCCTCGCGGCGGATCCCAGCGGGGGGGCTCAGGCGGGGGGGGAGTCGGCGCGGGCAGAGAGGGCGGACAGGTGCTCCGCTTGGAGGGCGAGGGCGGGCAGATCGAAGGAGAGGCACCCGTGGCGCAGGCCAATGACCCGATCGAATCCCTCAAGCAGGTCGGGGCGGTGCAAGGTGAGGAGCAGGGCCCGGGGAGCCTGGCCGTGGCCCAGCACCAATGCCAGCACCTCCCGGGCCCGACGGGGATCCAGGCTGGCCAGGGGTTCATCGAGCAGCCACAGCAGGGCCTCCTGGCGCAGGAGCCTGGCGATGGCCACCCGTTGCCGTTGGCCGCCGGAGAGTTCCGCCACGGACCGGTCGAGGAGACGCGCATCCAAATCGACCGCGGCCAGGGCAAGGGCGTTGGCTGGGGAGTCCAGCGGCACCAGCAGGTTGAGCCAGGCCCTCGCCCAGCTCCAGTGGGCCAGGCGCGCCGTGTTGAGGTTTTGCCGCACGTTGAGTTCCTCAATCAGGCGCAGGTCTTGCCAGAGGGTTCCGATGCGGGCCTGCTGCTGGCGACGGAGCCGGCCGGAACGGGCGGGAGGCGCGCCCTCCCACAGCACCCGGCCCTGGTCTGGAGGCAGGAGGCCATTGGCCACCGCCAGCAGGGTGCTCTTGCCCGCGCCACTGGCCCCGAGCAGGGCAACCCGCTCCCCGGGCCAGAGGGTGAGACTGACATCGCGCAACCGGGGGGGGCCCGCTCCGCGCACCGTGACGTGGTCCAGGGCCAGCAGGGGCTCCATGGGGCTGGACTCAGCGGATCAAACCGGTTTGGCGACCCACCTCCTCAATGCGCCGGTAGAGCTCTGGACGGGCGCCCGTGAACTGCTGGGCGCCGAACAGCTCCAGAACCGTTTTTTGGTCGGGATCCCGTTGCCGCCAGCTGATGATGGCCTGTTGCAACTTGGCGGTGAAGCCTGGTCCATAGCGGCGGTCCAAATCCGGCTGGGCGAGCCAGTGGTAGTCGGGGTAGCCCGGCGTCTTCCAGATGGCGAAGACCTTTTGGCGATTGGCCTTGCCGCTGCGCAGGCTGGCGCGCCACACCTGCTCATTCACCACCCCAACCTGGTAAGCCCCGCTCTGCACCAGGGCGATGGTGGCGTCATGGCTGCCGCTGAAGCCCGGGGCGCCCCCGGCGAAATCCTTCAATCGCACACCGGCTTGGGCCAGAAACCATTGGGGCATCAGGCGGCCTGAAGTGGAGCTTTCCGAGCCAAAGGTGAAGCGCTTTCCCTTCAGGGCGGTGAGCCCTTTCAGGGGGACGAACGGTTGCAGGCCGCTGCTCGGATTGGCAATGAAGACGCTGCGGAACGAGGCGTCAATGTCTCGCTGGGCCAGCACCTTGGCGCCAGGCTTCTGCAGACGGGCCTGGACGCCCGTGAGACCGCCGAACCAGACAACGTCCAAGTCGCCCGTTCGAAACGCGCTCACGGCGGCGGGATAATCCACCATGGGCACATAGCGCACGGGAACGCCCAGCTGCTTGGAAAGGACCTTGGCGACCAAGGGATAGAGACGGTTTAACTTCTCGGGATTTTGATCAGGAATGGCACTCAATCGCAGCGGTGGCAAAGACGAAGAGGGGTCTTTCCCAGCCGCCGCGACCATCGCGGCAGGGCCAAACAAGTGGGGGTGGAGGAGAGACGTCAACGCCGCGCCAACCACAACCCCCACCATTTCCCGGCGACGCACGTCTCACCCTCCCGAGGACCAATTGATTCTTCAAGCTAGCCCGCAGGCGGCCACTCAACCGTTCGGCATGCCCACCAGGGGGCCCAACGGCCCTGCGCGCCTGATCCAAGATGGTGGCCTGCCCGGCACGACTGATGCCTGGTGCCCTGAGTCCTGATGCCTGGTGCCTCATGCCTGATGCCTCCCAGGTGAGCGCTTTCCTCCAAACCCAAGGCCCCCTGATCGATGTGCGCACCCCCGCGGAATATGGGCGGGGACACATCCCTGGGGCGGTGAACCTTCCCCTGTTCAGCGATGGGGAGCGGGCGGAGGTGGGCACGCTCTACAAGCAAATCGGCCGCGAGGCGGCGGTGCGCCGCGGGCTGGCCCTGGTGGCCCCCCGGCTGGCGAGCTTGGCCGATGCGTTGCTGGAGGCGCGGGCCGCCCACCCGAACGCTCCCCTGCGGTTGCATTGCTGGCGGGGGGGCCTGCGATCCTCCAGCCTGGCCTGGCTGGCCTCCACCCTGGCCCTGCCCACCCAGGTGCTGGAGGGTGGCTACAAGGCCTATCGCCAGTGGGTGTTGGCCCTCATGGAGCATCCCTGGCCCCTGCGCCTGTTGGGAGGGCGGACGGGCACGGGCACGACGGCCCTGTTACGGGCCCTGGAGAGGCGGGGGGTGGCGGTGATCGACCTGGAGGACCTGGCCGGCCATCGGGGCAGCAGCTTCGGCGCCCTGGGCCTGCCGCCCCAACCCAGCGGCGAGCAGTTTGAAAATCGCCTCGCCGCCGCGCTGCTCCGTCAAGCCCACGCCAACGCCATTTGGTTGGAGGCGGAAAGCGCCCAGGTGGGCGTGTGTCGCATCCCCTCGGCCCTGTGGCGCCAGATGAACGCCGCCCCGATGTTGGAGGTGCGCCGTCCCTTGCAGGAACGGCTGCGCCATCTGGTGGCGATCTACGGCCCCCACGATCGGGAGGCCTTGGTGGCGGCCACGCAGCGCATCGCCAAACGGCTAGGCCCCCAACGCACGGCGGCGGCGGTGGCGGCGATCCGGGCGGGCCAGATGGAGACGGCCTGCGCCCACATGCTGGAGTACTACGACCGCTGCTACGACAGGGCCAGCGCGGCCCACCCCGGCACAACCGTGGATCTGGACCAGCTGGACCCGGAGGCCAGCGCGGACTGGCTCCTGGGCCAGGGCCTCCTCCAGCCCGCCCCCGAACCTCACCCACCACCGCGGGGCACCGCCGAGGGCGAGCGCTGACCAACCCGGGGCGGGAGCGACCCGGCGCGAATCAAGGATCGGCGACCACCCGGCCAATCACCCGGGCCTGGTCAAAGCCCGCGGCCTGGAGCGCCCGCACGGCGCCGGCCGCCCGATCCCCGGGCAAGGCCGCCAGGAGCGGGCCGCAGGTTTGGGGATCGATCAGCAACCCCCGCAGGGCGCCATCCGGAGCTTCACCTCCCGCCAACCCCACGGAGCCCCCCAGCAGGGCGAGGGCCTCGGCGTTGGCGGGGGCCAGGGTGCTGGCCCACCCCCGGGCCAGGAGCTCCAGGGCGCCCGGAAACGCTGGACTCGCGGCCCCATCCAGCACCACGCGCACGGGCCGCGGCGCCGGCAGGTCCTCCGGAGGGATGGAACAGGCCAGCATCTCGCCGAGGTGCCCCAACAGGCCAAAGCCGGTGATGTCGGTGCAGGCCCGACAGCCATGGGCGGCGAGCAGGGGCACCAGGGCCGACTGGTCCTGGTCCAGCTGGGGCAGGACCGCCTCCAGCCAGGGGCCGCAAGAATCGCCCGCCATCGCCGCGGCAAAGAGCACGCCCGTGCCGATCGGCCGGCTGAGCACCAGCACATCGCCCGCCCGCAAGGGCCCCTTGCCCCAGTGGCGATGGGCGGGCGCCAGGCCGTTCACCGTCAGGGTGATCGCTAGACCGGCTCCATCCCGCCCCTCCAGGGTG
>JBKCVY010000269.1:0-2993 GCA_046317475.1 Cyanobacteriota bacterium
GGATTGGACCTCATGCTCCGCCGCAGCGAGCTGATGGCCGCGGCGGGTGGCGGGGCCATGACCGCGGTCATCGGCTTCGACCCGCGGCAATTGCGGGATTTGGTGGAGGCGGCAGAGGGGGTGGTCATTGCCAATGACAACAGCGAGGCGCAGGTGGTGCTCTCCGGCACCCCTGAGGCAGTGGAGGCCGTGTGCGGAGCCCTCCGCTGCAAGCGGGCCATTCCCCTTGCTGTTTCCGGGGCCTTCCATTCCCCGTTCATGGCTGAGGCCGCCGCCGAATTCGCCGCCCGGTTGGAGGCGGTTCCCTTCGCGGAGGCCTCCGTGCCTGTGTTGAGCAACACCGATCCCAGCCCCGAACGCGCTGGCGCGGCCTTGAAGGCCAGGCTCATCCGTCAGATGACCAGCGGCGTGCGCTGGCGGGAAACCATGGAACGCTTCTCGACGGAAGGCGTCGATACTGTGGTGGAAATCGGACCCGGGAACGTGCTGAGCGGATTGATCAAACGCGCCTGCCCCGGCATGGAAACCGCCCAGGTGGCCTCGGCCGCGGATCTGGTTCTGTGAGTTGCTCCATCTCCCGTGAGTTGACCCCTCCCTCCTCCACCCTCACCTATCGGCTGATTCGCTGGCTGCTGGTCTGGCCCCTGTTTCGCCTGGTCCTGAGGGGCCGCACCGACGGGGTCGCCAACGTTCCCCAGCGAGGCGGCCTGGTGGTGGTGGCCAACCATGGCTCCTACCTCGATCCGCCCCTGATCAGCTGCGCGGTGAGTCGTCCGGTGGCCTACATGGCGAAGGAAGAATTGTTTCGGGTGCCCTTGCTCGGCACCATCATCCGGATGTGTGGGGCCTATCCCGTGGCGCGTGGCGCCTCGGATCGCCAGGCGCTGCGCACCGCCTGTCTCCGGCTGGAGGAGGGGTGGGCGACAGGCGTGTTTCTTGATGGAACACGCCAAGCGGACGGTCGGGTGGCCTCTCCCCAGCCGGGAGCGGCCCTGTTGGCCGCCCGCACGGGCTCGCCCCTCCTCCCGGTGGCGATCATCAACAGCCACCGGGCCCTGGGGCCCGGTGGCTGTCCGCCGCGCCTGGTTCCCGTCCATGTGCGGATCGGAACTCCCATCCCCCCTCCCGCCTCTAAACATCGGGCCGATTTGGACGCCGTCACGGAGGCGGCCCAAGCCCAGATCAACAAAATGCTCGATGAGGGATTGATCAGAAGGCCCCTGTTCTCCGCAGCCAAACCGCCAGCTCTGATCGCCCCCACATCCGCAGATCCCGGCCACTGACCACCCATACGGCGGCCCGCAGACCATCTCCCACAATTTTTTTCTTGCTTTCCGTCACGCACGCCTTGCCGCAGGACACGGGGACCGGGGTGAGGTGGATGCCCCGGCTGCCCGCCACGATGCGGCCCACCAAGAGGGCGCGGTCCATGTGGTCGGTGCTGGTGACCAGGAGGGCATGGCGAACGCGGGCCTGGCGCAGGTCATCCACCAGGGAGGTGAAATTCGTCAGGGTGTCATGGGCCCGGTAATCCAGGTGCACCTGGTTGGCGGGCAATCCTTCCCGTTCCCGGAAGAGCCAGGTGGCATATTCCGGATTGGAGCCCCCACTCACCACCACTGGCAGCCCATCGGCCCGTGCCAGGTGGGCGGCGACCCGTTCCCGTTCCGCATCTCCCCCCAACACCAGAATGAGTTGGGCCGGGGGAGGCGTGGGCCACCACCAGCCCCGGGAGAGCCAGATCAGCCCAAGGCCCGCCAGCCCCGTGAACAGGAGGGGCAGCCGCGAGGGCCGTCGCCGCCGCCTGGCTTGCCTCATGGACGCTCCACCGGGCTGGTGGGGTACAACGGCACCACGGCGGGCCACGGCGCCCGCCAGCCCCGTTGCGACGCCTCCTGACTAAAAGCCAGCAGCGTTTCCACATCGGCGGGGAGTTGGGGCTGGGCGTCGCGGTGCCCATGGGGGCCCAGGGCCTCCGCCAGGGTGGCGTCGTCCCGATAGAGGCGAGGGGCGCCCAGCTCCGCCACGCCCCCCAGGCTGGCGGGATCGGCGCAGTAGAGACCGGCCACCCACCCATGGCGTGGAAGGGCCGTCCGCAGGATGACGGGATTGGGGCTGGGCCGTTCCATGAGCGAACGCCTGGCGATGAGATGAAAACTACTGATCCCATCCAGAGGCAAGTGGAGCTGTTGGGCCAGGGTGCGGGCCAGGGCCACGGTCAATCGCGTGCCTGTGAATCCCCCGGGTCCCGTCGCCACGGCCAGCCGGGCCAGATCGCGCCACTCCCGGGCCGGCAGGAGGGCTTCCACGGCGGGAAGTAGGGAATTGGACAATTCCCGCCCCGCCGGCACAACCACCGTGCGCGGGGGCGCCGTGGCCTGGCCCAGGGGCTGGAGGGCCACCCCAAGGCTGTCGCCCGAGCTGTGCAGGGCCAGCAGCCAGCCCAGGCGCCCGGCGTGCTCCCGATTGCTCATGCTGGAACCGGTTCGTCCGGCCGCAGCCGCTTCCAGCGGCCCGGGTCGGGCGTAAAGCTGTCACAGGCCCGCACGTCCCACTCGATTCCCACCTCTCCGCCGGGGAGATCGCGAATCTGCACGTGCACTCTGGGACGCTCCGGTTGGAACCTGGGGCGGTGATTGAGATGGGGGACGCCATGCTGGCGTTCCACAGCGTGGTAGGCCTGGCAGTGATCGATCCAGTGGCAATCGACACAAATGCACATGCCGCCTGATCCAACGGTCATTTCCATTGTGGGGTCCGACGCCCGTCCAGGCCAGAGGCTGTGGGACGCCTTGGCTCCCGCGTCCTGGCCTGTGCCGTTTCGGCGTTTCCCCAACGGCACCGCGCTGGTGGGTGGCGCCGTGCGCGATGGACTCCTGGGACGCCTGGGCGAGCGGCCCGATCTGGATCTGGTGGTGCCCACCGATGGGCTGGACCTGACCCGGCAGCTGGCCCAAGAGCAGGGGGGCACGGCGGTGGCCCTGGATCGGGAG
>JBKCVY010000270.1:0-9529 GCA_046317475.1 Cyanobacteriota bacterium
CCAGCCGTGGAGCCGATCGCCTGAGGTGCGCGGCCCACCCCGGCTACGCCGGGGTGGGGGTGGCGGGGGAATTACACCACTCGCCGGGTCGCCAGCGAGATGGGCAGAAGACCCTGGGGGGGGCCGCCACCGGGGGCGGTATAGAGCTGCAATTTGCCAATGGGGATCCCCATGCCGTTGGCCCCCAGATCCCCCAGCCCAAGGATGCGGCCGGAATTGGTGACACAGATGAAGCGCACATCTTTTTCCGGCCAGTTGCGCAGAATCTCCCGCACGCGCCCCTTGCGACTGATGGAGACGGTCATGCCCAGGGGGCGGCGCATGATGTGGTCAAACTTCAGGCAGGCTTCACCGATCGTGGGGTCGTAGACGATCTCCAGGAAGCGGGCTGGATCGGACATCAATGTCCGATAGAAGAGGGTTTCGTTGATCTCCAGCAGGTTGATCAGATAGATGAAACGATCCAGATCGGTGGACTTCTCCTCCAGCTGCAGCAACACGCGGCTGAGTTGGGTGTCCAGCGTCTCAGTGATGTCGGGCACGAGGCCGATGAGGCCAAGGGCTTCCCGTTCGGCTTCGCTGAAGGCCGTGCCCTTGTTAAGGCGGGGATCATGGAGGAGATCCACGCCGCGCTTATTTGTGGTCATGCAGAGGCTTGGGGCTGACGAGATTGGGGCTCGTTTTTAATCTAAGGATTCAGGAGCTTGACATGGTGGATGCGACGTAAGGCTTAACCATTTTTGCTGGATCGACGACGCGATCAAACACCTCTTCGGTGACAAGGCCTAGTTTGAGAGCGGCGGCTTTTAATGTGAGGCCATTATCCAGCGCATAATGGGCGATCTTGGAGGCCTTGTCATAGCCAATGACTGGCGAGAGCGCTGTGACCAGCATCAATGAATTGTCCACATCCTCGCCGATCTTCTTATGATTGGGTTGGGTGCCTTCCACTAGGAAAGTGCGGAAATTGGTGCAGCTGTCCGTGAGTAGGGTGAGGGAGTGGGTGATGTTGTAGATGATCAGGGGTTTGTAAACGTTCATCTCCAGGTAGCCGCCGGCACCGCCAAAGCCCACGGCCACATCGTTGGCCATGACCTGGGTGGCGACCATCGCCAGCGCCTCCGCCTGGGTGGGGTTCACCTTGCCGGGCATGATCGACGATCCCGGTTCGTTGGCGGGGATGATCAACTCGGCGAATCCAGCCCGTGGCCCGCAGGACATCAGGCGAATGTCGTTGGCGATCTTGTAGAGGGACGTGGCCAGGGTGCGCATGGACCCTGAAAACTGCACGAGGGCGTCATGGGCGCCCTGCACGGTGAATTTGTTGGGGGCGGTGATGAAGGGAAGCCCGGTGAGCTTGGCGATTTGCGCCGCCGCCGCTTCCGCGAAGCCGGGCGCGGAATTCAGGCCGGTGCCCACGGCGGTTCCCCCCAAAGCGAGCTGAAGAACGCCCGAGAGCGCAGTGTTCAGCCGCTCCAGATTGTCGGCGAGGGCGCCGGCGTAACCCGACCACTCCTGACCGAGGGTGAGGGGCGTGGCGTCCTGCATGTGGGTGCGGCCAATCTTGATGATGTCCTTCCATGCCTCCGCCTTGTTGGCGATGGCACCCTGCAGCGCCTGGACGGCGGGGATGAGTCGCTGTTTCGCGTTCACCGCCGTGGCGATGGACATGGCCGAGGGAAAGGTGTCGTTGGACGACTGGGCCATGTTGACGTGGTCGTTGGGATGGACAGGCGTTTTGCTGCCCAGTGGGGTGCCCGCCAATTGGCAGCAGCGATTGGAGATGACTTCGTTCACATTCATATTAAACTGCGTACCGCTGCCCGTCATCCAGACGTGGAGAGGAAACATCTCCTGATGTTGGCCGGCCAGGATCTCATCACACACGTGAAGAATCAGATTCTGTTGTTGATCGTTCAACCGACCACTCTGATGGTTGGCGATGGCAGCCCCTTTCATTAAAATGGCGTAGGCACTGATCATCTCTCGCGGGATCAGATCGCTGCCGATGCTGAAATGTTCAAGGGAGCGCTGTGTCTGCGGACCCCAGAGCTTGTCGGACGGCACCTCAACCGGACCCAGGCTGTCCTGCTCGATGCGGGTTGCGGACATGGCCTAACTTTTGCTTTATTTATCACGGTAGCGGCGAGGGTGGATGCCGCCACCAGGTCGTGATGGAAATTCATTGTGGTGGCCTGCATGTCGCCTCCGCTCCCCACCAACAGCACATTCAGGATGGACCTCGCCGTGGGGAGTGATGGACGCCCCGGCACCGAAAAAGCAGGGGTCTCTTGATCACTTGTTGCAATTGATCGCAGCTTGCCCTTGATGTGGAACGCCCATTTCTCTTCCATGTCCGCCACTGCTCCAGCTCTACCAGGAGAGCCCGCCGCGGGCTCGCAAGAGTAGGTTGGGCACCATCGAATCACTTCGCCATGGACGGCTCCCAGGGGCAAAGCGATCCAGCCGCGCAGGGGTCCTTTGCCGAGCTTATTTTTCATGGCGGAACGATCCTCACCGTGGAGCGGGATCAGCCACGGGCGGAGGCCCTGGCCGTGGCGGGGGGCCGGATCTTGGCCGTGGGGGACGCCGCCGCCGTGATGCCCTTGGCCGGCCCCGCCAGCCAGGTGGTGAATCTGAAGGGCCGCACCCTGCTGCCGGGCTTCATCGATGCCCATGGCCATTTCGCCAATGCCCTGCAGGTGGTGGCTTGGGCCAACATTCAGCGCCCACCAGCCGGGCCTGTGACGGACATCGCCACCTTGGGACGGGTGTTGGTCGCCCATGCGGCCCAAATCGGCCTGAAGAGCGGCCAATGGTTGGTGGCCTACGGCTACGACCCCGATGGACTCGCCGATGGGCGGCCCCTCGACAAGAGCGACCTGGATCCGCTCTTCCCCGACAACCCACTGCTGCTGATCCACAACTCCAATCACGGCGCCATGCTCAACAGCCGCGCCCTGGCCCTGGTGGGCTACGACGCCAACACTCCGGACCCCGCCGGTGGATTGATCCTGCGTCGCCCTGGAGGCCGGGAGCCGTCGGGGCTGGTGATGGAGACAGCCTTCCTGCCCTTGTTCACGCACATGCCCAGGCCCTCGCCCGAGGAGCTGCTGGAACGCTTCCCCTCCGCCCAGGAGCTCTACACCCGCCAGGGCATCACCACCGCCCAGGAGGGCGCCACCACCGCCGCCGATCTGACGCTGCTGCAACGCGCCGCCACCGAGGGACGGCTGGTGATCGATGTGGTGTCGCTGCCGCTCGTGTTAGAAGTGCCAGGGATGCTGCGGGAGCGGTTTCCTGATTTTCACGGTGAACCCCTGGAGTTGCCCGCACCTGCTCGCAACGCTTTCGGCACTTACCACAACCACCTGAAGCTGCAGGGCATCAAGCTGCTGGTGGATGGCTCTCCCCAGGGCAAGACAGCCTTTTGGAGCGAGCCCCTGCTGACGCCCGGACCCAACGGGGAGGCCAACTGGCGCGGCCAGCCCCTCTTCCCCCCGGAGGTGCTCAATGACACCGTGGCCCGGCTGGCCGGCCAGGGGCTGCAGATCTTCGCCCACTGCAACGGCGACGCCGCCATCGCGATGATGATCGACGCCTGCCACCAGGCTGGTCTGACGGCGGATCAGGATCACCGCACAATCATTGTCCATTCCCAGTTCATGGCCCCCGGCCAGCTTGAGCGGTATGTGGAGCTGGGCCTGCATCCGAGCTTTTTCACGGTGCATGCCTTCTTCTACGGCGACGTGCATATCGCCAATCTCGGCCTGGAGCGCGCCAGCCGCATGAGCCCCATGGCGAGCGCCCTCGCCCTCGGCCGCCACTGCTCCAACCACAACGATTTTTCCGTCACGCCGCTGGAGCCGATGCGGATGATGGAGACGGCGATGACGCGCCGCAGTCGCGCCGGTCAGGTGCTGGGGGCCTCGGAGCGGGTGAACGCCGAGGCGGCTTTGCGGGCCTTGACAATCGAGGCCGCCTGGCAGATCCGCGAGGAGGAGAGCAAAGGCAGCCTGGCGCCCGGCAAGCGTGCCGATCTGGTGATCCTCGATGCCGATCCCACCGCTGTCTCTCCGGAGGATCTCGCCGCCGTCAAGGTGGTGGCCACCTTCAAGGATGGCGTCTGCGTCTGGGGATCGCCATCCGGGCCAAATCTGGCGATGGTGGACACGCCATGACCGGCGCATCGCCACTGGCCTCCCTGCGCGATGTCCCCGTGACGGTGGTGGGGGGATACCTGGGTTCCGGCAAGACCACGCTGATCAACGGTTGGCTGCTGGAGGTCCCCCGACCGGACTGGGCGGTGCTGGTGAATGATCTCGGCGCCCTGGCGATTGACGCCGACCGGTTGCGGGCCCACCACGGCGGCGTTGTGGAGCTCAGCTCGGGCTGCCTCTGTTGCAGCCTGCGTGACGGTCTCAGCGATGCCCTGTTGGCTCTGGCCCGACTGCCGCGTCCGCCCGCCCGGGTGGTGATCGAACCCAGCGGCATGGCGATTCCCGAGCGCATCGCCGCCCAGGTGCCCCTGCATGGCCTGCGCATGGAGCGTTTGCCGCTGGTGGTGGATCTGGAGCGCATCGAACGCCTCTGGCACGACCCCTGGGTGGGGGAGTTGGTGCAGCGGCAGTTTCAAGGGGTGGAGGAGCTGATCATCAGCAAGGTCGACAGGCTGGATGCCGCCACCGCCGAGCAACGACGGCGCTGGTTGCGCCAGGCGTTGGAACGGCTGGCGGGGCGGCCCGCCCCCGCCATGGACGATGCCCCCGGGTGGGCCCGCACGGATCATTGGCTGCAGGAGTGGCCCCTGAGCCGGACGCGGCTGCTGCGCTGGGCGAGCGCCCTGGGGCCCGAGGTGTTGCGCCTGAAAGGGGATGTGTGGCTGACGGACCATCCCGAGGGACCGGTGCCAGTGGATGGCCAGGGGGGAAAGCTGGAGCTGGCGGGGGCGCCATCGGGCCCCTGGCCCTCGTCGCTCCAGCGGCGGGGACGGTTGGTGGCGATCAGCCGGTCGGGGTCTGACGCGCCCCGCTGGCCCACCCCGGAGGACGCGTGAAGAGCAAGGAAGGCCCCCTCTCGATCGCCTACTTGGGCCTGATGACAAGCCTGCAGTTGGTGGACCCAACCGTGGCCAACACGGCCTTGGTGGAGGCAGGTCGCGCCCTGCAGATGGAGGGCTCCACCCTGGCTCTGACGGCCAGCATCTCCACCCTCGCCCAGGCGGCCACGGTCTTGGTGGCTGGTTTTCTCGGTGATCGACTTGGTCGGCGGCGGGTGTTGGCGGGTTCGCTGTCGCTGGCGATCGGCGGCAATCTGGTGGCCCTGACCGCGCCACTGGCCGGGATGTTTCTGCTGGGACGGGCCCTCACGGGCATCGCCCTGGGGGGGGTGTTGGCGGTCTCGTTCGCGGCGGTGCGCGACTGCTGCCGGCCGGATCGGCTGGCCTGGGCCCTGGGCTTCTGGAATCTCCTGACGGTGGTGGGGTTCATCCTTGGGTCCCTTCTGGGGGGGTGGCTGGCTGACAGCGGCTGGCAGCTGGCGTTGGGACTGGTGCCGCTGCTCTGCCTGCTGGCCATGCCGCTGATCCCAGTGCTGCTGCCACCCATGCCCGCCAATGCGGCCCTGAGGGCGGATGTCCCCGGCCTGCTGAGCATCGCCGCCGCCATGGTGTTGACGCTCTTCGGGATGAGCCACGCCGTGGACGGTCTGCGGGCCCCGTCCTTTTGGGTGCCGATCTTGGCGGGGCTGCTGCTGTTCGTCCTGCATGCTGGGATTGAAATTCGGCGGCGGGAGCCGATCTTCCCGATGGCGCTCTACCGCCGCGGGCCGTTTCTGGCGGCAATCGTGAGTGGCATCGTCTGGAACTTCGTCCAGTCCGTGGTGCAACTGCAGACCAGCAACTTTTGGCAAGTGGTGCAGCACTATCGCACCAGCCAGGTGGCACTCGCCCAGCTTCCGCTGCTCCTCTGTTTCGGGGTGGGAGGGGTGCTGGCGGGGCGACTGATGCGCCAGGAGCGTCGCACGTGGCAGTTGATGCTGGCCGGAAGTGCCCAGCTTGTCTTGGGGCTGCTCCTGCTGGCGTCCATTCAGGCCAACAGCTCCTACGCTTCCCTCCTGCCGGCCCTGTTCCTGGTGGGGCTTGGCCTGGCGTTTGTGGCCGTGCCCCAATCGGCGTTGATTGTGCGGGAGGCCCCCTCACGATCCTTCGGCGCGGTGACGGCCTTTCGCACGACCTGCGGACAGCTTGGCTTTGCCGTGGGCTTTGCCGTCAGTGGTGCGCTCGTGAATGGCTTCGGGGTGGCGAATCTGCGCCACCGCCTGTTGGCTCAGGGGGTCAGCCCGGACGCCCTCCCGGGACTGCTGATGCGTGCTCGGGCGATCGTGACCCATGGCCTGCCGGCCTCCGCCAGCCAGGCCTCCAGCGTTCTGGTGCGGTCGATTGACGAGGCCTATGCCGCCGGCCTTGGGGGCACCATGGTGGTGGTGGCGGTTGTGGTGGCACTGTTGCAAGTCATCAGCCTGCTGCTGCTGGTGATCGGTGCGCTGCAACAGCGGACGGCGCTCCGCCCGAACACCAGCGATGGATCCAGTGGCGCGTGGAGCCGCGCCCATCAGAACCCTTGAGGGAGCGGCCCCCACGCCAACCCATGGGCGGGCTTGAATGACCAGCAGACCGTCCGAGAGACGGGCCATCGCGAATGGCGCTCCGTTCCCGTCAATCGTCCACCTCCCCGCATGCCCGCCATGACCCACCTTGCCCCCCTGCTGAAGCGGCAAACGCTTCTGGCGGCCTCCCTTGGCCTGGCCCTATTCACCCACACCGCGGCCACGGCCTGCACAACGCTCACCGTCACCGACGCCAAGGGAGGCGTGTTTTTCGGACGCACGATGGAGATGGCCCTTGATTTTCCCTATCAAGTCACGTCCTTTCCGGCGGGCCAGCAGATCACATCGGCGCTTCCCAACAACCAGCCTGGACTGCACTATCGCACCAAGCACCGCATGGTGGCGGTGACCGTGCCTTTGGCGTCCCCCACCGATCTCAAGATCGTCGAGGGGATGAATGACGCGGGGCTCACCTTCAGCATGCTCGCTTTTCCAGCGGTGGGTCCGGAAGGCGATCCCCATGGCACCCGCAAGGCGCTGGCGGCGGTGGATCTGGGGTCCTGGGCCCCGGGCCAATTCAGCACCACCGCTGAGGTGAAGGCAGCCCTGCGGGCCCAGCCCGTGATCCTGACGGCGCTTTCGGTGATGGGCAACGCCAAGACGCCTTTCCACTACGTGCTGCACGATCGCAGCGGGGCTGGAATCGTGATCGAATATGTGGCGGGCCGGCAAGTCATCTCTGACAATCCTGTCAATGTCATGACCAATGGCCCAAGTTTTTCCTGGCACTTGACGAATCTCAGCAATTACAGCTTCCTGACCAATGTGGATCAATCCAAAGGCACCTTCGGCTCCCTGATCGTCATTGCTCCAGACAGTGGTGTGGCCACATCGGGCTTGCCAGCGGCAAACACCTCGGTGGGACGCTTTGTGCGTGCGGCCTATTATTCCCACTACGCCAAGCGCGGCGAGAACCCAGACGAAACGCTGCAAATCCTGGCCCATGTGATGAACAACTTTGATCGTCCTGTGAACATCACGATTGACGCGGCCTCCTCCCCAGTCAACAGTGAAGGTGCCGTCGGTGCCATCCTGTCCATGAAGAAGAAAGCTCCGGCTTTCCTAAGTGAATCGACGAAGTGGACTGTCTTGAGTGACCTCAATCGTGGCCGCTTTTACATTCGGCCGCAAAACGCCATGAACTACACCATGGTGGATTTGGGTAAGTTATCCCGCTTCCCATCCGTCCGTTCCTTTCCGCTGGATCGGCTCAATGGAACGGCGGCGGATGGGGACGGGTTGTTTTGAACGTCCTGCCTTGCAGGGCCGCATGACTCCTTGGCACCAGCAGGGTTGGCCCCTGGCTCTGGCCAACCCGCAACCCCATCAATAAACATGTCAATTTCGACGGCGATGTCCGATCTCCGACACATTGCGGAGATCCGCGCGCGACTCAACGGATGAACAGGCCCACCGTTGCCGCCTACACCCTCTCCCGCTTGGCCCAGTTGGGGCTGGATCGCATCTTTGGTGTCCCGGGCGACTATGCCTTTCCCATCAATGATGCGGCGGACGCCATGCCGGGCCTGATCTGGGTGGGCTGCGCCAATGAGCTCAATGCCGCCTATGCCGCCGACGGCTACGCCCGCATCCGGGGCGCCGCCATGCTCTCCACCACCTATGGCGTGGGCGAGCTCTCCGCCCTCAACGGGGTGATGGGCAGCATGGCCCAGCGCCTGCCGGTGTTCCATCTGGTGGGGATGCCGAGTGAGCGCATCCAGAAGCTCGGGTGGATCACCCACCACACGCTGGGCGATGGGGTCTATGATCGGTTTCAACCGCTCTCCACCGCCGCTTGGTGTGTGTGGGCCAGGCTCACCCCCGCCAATTGCGTCGATGAGCTGGAGCGGGTGATCCGTGAGGCGTTGCGGCAAAGCCGGCCAGCCTATCTTCTGATCTCCGAGATGGAGGCGATTTTGCCGGTGCTGGGCCAACCCGCGCAGGGTTTGCCACTCCAGGCCCTACGCCGGCAACACAGCATCCCCGAGGAACTGGACGCGGCTGTGGCCTCCATCCTCCTCCGGCTGGAGCGGGCCCAACGGCCCGTGCTGATGGTGACGGATCTGGTGCGTCGCTATGGGCTGCGCAAGCTGGCCGAGGCGTTGATCACCAAGGCCAACCTGCCCACGGTGCTTGCCCCCTTCGACAAGGGCTGCGTGGATGAGGCCCTGCCGCAGATCATTGGCCTCTACGCCGGTGAGGAGTCGTCCCCCGCCGCGGTGCGCGCCATGGTGGAGGAGGCCGATCTGGTGCTCGACATCGGTGGCGTGGTGACGGCCGATCTGAACACCGGTGGCTGGACGGCGGCCGTCCCTGATCGCCGCACCGTGACGGTAGGCGACGACTGGGTGCGCATCGACGACAGGGTGTTTCTCCACACCGCCTTGGAGGACCTGCTCAGCGCGCTGGTGGAGCGGGTGGAGCCCCGGGTGGGCAGCCAGCGGGGCTGGAGGGAGGAGGCGCCATTGGTGGGCAGCGGCGACGATGGGTTGACCTCAGCGGCGTTCTATCCCCGGCTGTGGCGCCACCTGCGGGCCGGGGACACGCTGGTGATGGAGACCGGCTCCTGCCTGGAGCACCTGTTGCCGAGGGCGTTGCCAACGGGGGTGGATGGGGAGTTGCAGGGATTGTGGGGGTCCATCGGTTGGGCGACGCCCGCCTGCATGGGCGTCGCCATGGCCAAGACCTCAGGCCGCACCTGGTTGGTGAGCGGTGACGGCGCCCACCAGCTCACCCTCAATGAACTGGCGGTGATGGGGCGCTACGGGGTGAAGCCAGTGATTTTTGTTCTCAACAATGGCATTTATGGCATTGAGGATGTGTTCAGCGAGCGGGGCCATGCCTATGACGATCTGGCCCAAGT
>JBKCVY010000271.1:0-9648 GCA_046317475.1 Cyanobacteriota bacterium
GGCTCCATCAATGGTTGGATCGCCCCGTGCAGCAGCACCTCGTCCTCCACGCCAAGCGTGTGGAGTTCAGCGAGCAGGCGTTGGGCCTTGCCGAAGGCATAGCAGAACAGCACGGAGGGCGTGGCTGGAGCGCCCTGCCACCACTGGCGGATCTCCCGCGCCACCGAGAGGGCCGGAGCCCAGCGGTAAATCGGCAGGCCAAAGGTGGCCTCACTGATGAACACATCCGCCCGGACAGGCGAAAAGGGAGCGCAGCTGGGATCCTCCTCCCGCTTGTAATCGCCGCTGATGAGCCACCGTTCCCCCGCGGCTTCGATCAAGATCTGGGCGGAGCCCAGCACATGGCCCGCCGAGTGGAAGGAGAGGCGGGCGTCAGCGAGGGTCAGCGGCGCCCCGTAGGGCACGGCCGTGAGGGGAAGCGTGGCCCCCAAGCGGGTACGCAACACCCCTTCGCTGGCGGCGCTGGCCCAGTAGGCGCCGCAGCCCGCTCTGGCGTGGTCGGCGTGGGCGTGGGTGAGCAGGGCCCGCGGCACCGGACGCCAGGGGTCGATCCAGGCCTGGGCCGGCACGCAGTAGAGCCCCTCCGGGGTGAGCCGCAGGGGGGCATCCGGGGGCAAGCCCCTCGCCGCTGGCAGATCCTCAGGCACTCATCGCCAGCATCCGCTCAATCGGCACAAGGGCCCGCTGACGAAGCGATTCCTCCAGTTCGAGGCGCGGTTGCAAGTCGTGCAGGCAGCTCCAGACCTTCTCCAGGGTGTTCAATCGCATATATGGGCAAAGGTTGCAGGCACATCCATCGAGTCCAGGGACAGGGACAAAGGTTTTGTGGGGAACTCTGCGTCGCATTTGGTGGAGGATTCCCGGTTCCGTGAGCACGAGGAACGTGGGAGCCGCGCTGGTTTCCGCGCGCTGCAGCAGGCGGCTCGTGGAGCCGATGAAGTCGGCCAGATCGAGCAGGTGGGCCTGGCATTCCGGATGGGCGATCACTTCCGCTTCCGGATGCTCGAGCTTGAGCCGCAGCAGGGCTTCCTCGCTGAAGGTTTCGTGCACGATGCAGCTGCCCGGCCACAGCGTCAGCTCCCGCCCGCTCATGCGGGCCACCCACCGGCCCAGGTTTTGATCCGGCGCGAACAAAATGGGTTGGCCAGGCGGCAACTGCTGCACCAGTTGGACGGCGTTGCTACTGGTGCAGATCAAATCACTTTGGGCCTTGACAGCGGCGGAGCAGTTGATGTAACTGACGACAAAATGATCGGGGTGCTGGGCGCGAAAGTCGGCAAAGGCATCGGCCGGACAGGCATCGGCCAAGCTGCAGCCCGCCTCCAGATCAGGAAGGACAACAATTTTGTTGGGATTGAGAATTTTTGCTGTCTCCGCCATGAAGTGAACGCCGCAAAAAACGATCACATCCGCCTCGGTTTTCGCGGCCTGTCGGGAGAGCTCAAGCGAATCACCAATCACATCAGCGATGTCTTGAATGGCGTCGTCTTGGTAGTAATGCGCCAAGATGATCGCGTTTCGTTCCTGTTTCAGTGCTGCGATGGCCGCGGGTAAGTCTCCGCAAGGCGGGGTGCCCTGATGTCCGTTCCCCCAGGTTGGTTGCGCACGCTCCTCGCGATGACGGTCTGTCCCTTCGCCCTGGCCTGCCTTCCCCCCCATGGGAGGTTCCTCCGCTGAGCGCTCCATGGCCACCAGCCTAGTGGGGCAGGACCCCTGTTCCGAGCCGCGTCCCCTCCAGTTGGCCATCGCCGGCGACCTGCATGATCAATGGGATGGCGCCGATGAGGACCTCCTCTTGAGCCTCGCCCCCGACGGCTTGCTGGTGGTGGGCGACCTCAGCAATGGCCGCCCGCGCATTCCCCGTTCCCTGGCCCGTTTGGCGCTCCCTGTGGCCTGCGTTCTGGGCAATCACGATTCTGGACGGGATGCCACCGGCGACAGCCTCCGCCGCCAGCTGGCCTTGTTGGGGGATCGCCACTGTGGGTGGGGTTTGCGGGAACTGAAGCCACCGGGCTTGGCGGTGGTGGGGGGCAGGCCCGCCACCGCTGGAGGCGGTTACCACCTATCCAAGGCCATGCGTGCCGTCTACGGGTCCGTCGAGCTGGAGGAGTCGGTGGAGCGGATCCATGCGGCGGCCCTGGCCGCCGATCCGGCGCTGCCCCTGGTGCTGTTGGCCCATTGCGGTCCGACGGGATTGGGAAGCACCGCCACGGCGCCCTGCGGGCGGGATTGGAAACTGCCCCCCTGCGACTGGGGGGATCACGATTTGGCCCTCGCGATTGATCGCATCCGCAAGGATCGGGTGCTGCCGCTGGTGGTGTTTGGGCACATGCACCATCGCTTGCGGAAGGGTGGAGAACGCGTCACCTTTCACCGGGATCGGCGGGGCACGATGTATCTGAATGCCGCTTGCGCGCCACGCCATGGCGTGGACGTGCAAGGTCGTCCCCTGAGGCACTTGAGCTGGGTGACCCTGGGGGGGAATGGTGAGGTGAGCCAAGTGGCCCACCGCTGGTACGGTTTGAAGGGCACTCTCCTTTACGAGCAGCTGCTTTGGCCGCGGTCAAGGCCCTGATTCCACGCCATGTTGGTTTACGCCTGCGTCAGCAGCCACGGATTCGGCCACGCCTCCCGCACCGCGGCCGTCTTGGGTGAACTGGCCCGCCGCTTTCCCACCTGCCGCATTGTGCTGTCCACGGCGGTGAAGCCCACCTTTCTCAAACTCGCCATGGGGGAGACCCCCTTTGAGCTGAGGCCCTGCCGTTGGGATGTGGGCGTGGTGCAAGCCGATGCGTTGGACTTGGATCCGACGGCCACGCTCCAGGCGCTGGAGGATTTGGACGACCAGCTGCCCCAACAGGTGGAGCGGGAGGCCCTTTGGCTGGAGAGCCAGCCCACCCGCCCCCTGATCCTGGCCGATGTGCCGCCGAGTGCCGCCCGACTTGCCGAGCGGCTGGGCTGTCCCCTGATCTGGCTCGCCAGCTTTGGCTGGGAGACGATCTACCGCCCGCTGGGGGAAGCCTTCCAGCTCTGGGCGGAGCGTGCGCTGGCGGCCTATCGCCAGGGGGATCTCTTGTTGCGCTGTCCCTTTTCCCTGCCCATGGATTGGGACCTCCCGACGGAGGACCTGGGATTGACCAGCTCCAAGCCGCGTCATGACTTGGCGGAGGTGGCGTCCCGATTGGCTTTGCCCACGGAGCGCGAGCGGTGCGTGCTGGTGAGCTTTGGTGGGTTGGGGATGGACATGGACCCAAGCTGGCTGGCCCGCTGGCCCGAACATGTGTTCGTCGGAGTCGATCCCCTGCTGTTGGACGCCCCCAACGGTCGGCTGCTTCCGCCCGATCTGCGTCCCCTGGATGTGATGCCCCTGGCCGCTCGGATGATCACCAAACCTGGGTACAGCACGTTTTGTGAGGCGATCCAGGAGGGGGTGGGCCTCCATGTGGTGCGGCGAACGGGATTCGCCGAGGCGCCTGTCCTGGAGCGAGGACTCGGGGAAGAGGGCTGGCACCGCCTGTTGGAGGAATCGGAGTTTCGGCGTGGCGACTGGCAATTGGATCAACCGCTGCGGGCTCCGCGGGCGCCCAGGCTCAGCCGCGAGGGGGCCAGCCAGGCGGCCGAGCTGTTGGGCCGGCTGCTGGGGAGATGATTAGAAGATCCGATCGAAAAGCGGCCAACGGTCGGTGATTCTGTTCAGCGGTTTGTTGGAAATCCAGTTGGGGACTTGCTCAGGAGGAGAGCCAGGGAATGCGTTGGGTCGGGGACGGTTTGGCGAGCGTCACTGCGCCAATCGACAACCCAGGATTCGATGGGCAAATTATCGCGAAGTTTCGCTCTGTTTTTGCTGATTGCAAGGAACTTCCGCATTCCCACACAAACAATGATCCCTTGGTTCATTGATTCGCGACCTCCTTGCCATCCAACTTTTCTTTCCTGATCGTTCGACGATCCTGTCCTCCGCTTGTAGTCTCTTGATTCGTTTCCGAAGACTTTCCCTAGTCGCTACCACGATCGGTTTGGGTCTGTGTGCTTCGCTGCCCGCCCAGGCGACTGAATCCTCTGAAGGTTGGAATCAGGTGTTGACCACACCGGCACCCACGCGTCGGTTGGCGCTTTTGCCCCCACCCCTCCCTTCAATTCAACCCACATTTGCGATCACTCCCGAACGGCGTGCGCTCCTCAATACCATTCGCTACGCCGAGGGAACCTGGGCCAATGGCCATGATGTGGGTTACCGGGTGATGTTCGGTGGAAGTCTGATGCCCACCCTCGAACGGCACCCCAACCGCGTGATGTATTCTTCGCGCTATGCCAGCGCCGCCGCCGGGGCTTACCAATTTATGCCGTTCACCTGGAACATGGTGACCCAGAAGCTGGGGCTGTCCCGCTTCGATCCAGATTCCCAGGACCAGGGAGCCCTGTTCTTGATCCAGCGCCGCGGAGCTTTGCATCTGGCGGATCGAGGGGAAATGACCGAGGAATTGGCAGCTAAATTGGCGCCTGAGTGGGCATCCTTTCCCACCCTGCAGGGTGAGAGTTTCTACGGCCAACCCGTGAAGCGCTTTGATCAGTTAAAGCGTTTTTACGAGGACAATCTCATCCAGTTGCGGCAACTGCCTCAGCAGTGGGAACGGGTTGCTATCCAGAACGTCAAGCCCTGCACGGGTGACAGCCTGGAATGTCAACTGCAGTCCATCCGTTCCGCCAACCCCTGATTCAGAGGTGGGTCGGTCCTCTCGTGATGGACCCACAGCTATGGTGCCGCCAAGCTCCCTTCCCTAGGGAGCTTTTTTGGTGTCGCGGTCTAGCCAGATCTTGGGGGATTTCCATAGCGAAGGGAGGCACCGCTGGTTGGCCGCACGCCTGGGGGAAGGGGTGCTGCCTCTCCATCCGTCTAGCTCTGGTCCTTCTGCAGGCGCTCCTTGCCCAGCGTGGCTTGGGCGATCAGGTACGCCGCCACGGCGGCGGCCACAAACCCCAAGCCATTACGGGCCAGGGGAAGGACATCACTGGTGCGCGTCACGATCGGAGCGACGCCAAAGACTCCGAACAGGATGATCCACAGGGGCGAGAGCAACAGCACCCACATCCATTCAATCCGTCGTCCAGGTTGTCTGGGAAAGGCCGCGAAACCAACAATCAGGCCGCCAAGAATGGAGGTGCAGAGGGTGAGGAGCCACTGCTCTTGAGGCAGGCCTGGCACCACTTGACAGCCGCCCATCGCCAAACAGCCTTTGACGGTGTGCAGGGCATCAAGAATGGCCCCATCTTGACCATGCTCGCGGACGTAATACTGGTTGCCAAAGCGGGTTTGCAGCTCCACCCAGAAGGTTCGGGGCATCAGGGCGAACAGGGCCTCACCCACATTGAAGTTCAGCAAATTGCCCCCCCGTTCATCGGCCACTAGGAGCAAACTCCGATCATCGAGGTGCCAAAAATCCTTGACCGCCAGACCAGGGGTGCGGTCGTACTGGGTAAGCACCCGCAGTTTCCAGCCGCTGGTGGAGGCAAATGCGTTGAGTTCGGTTTCGAGCTCGCCCCGTTGGGTGTCCGTCAGCAGCTTGGCGAGGTCGATGACGGGCGTGGGCCGATCTGGCAACAGATCGGGGTTGTCGTCCGCATGGGCCACGGCCGTCCAGGCCGGAGCGACCACGAGGAGCAGAGCCAGGAGGGCGCCGAGCAGACCCCGCGCGATTCGGACGGTCTTGAGGCGTTCATCCATCCCCGTCCACGCTCTGGAGACCATGATGGACCTCACTGCTGTTAATTGCAGGCATTCTCCCTGATATGCCCTCGCCCTCCTGGCTGTTGGAACGCCTGCAGGCCGCGGGAGGCCGTGTGCCGTTTCGCACCTACATGGACTGGGCCCTGCACGACCCTGTCCATGGCTATTACGGCGGTGGACGGGCCCGCATCGGCGTGGCGGGAGATTTCGCCACCTCCCCTTCCCTTGGCGAGGAATTTGCCGCTCTTTTGTTGCCCCAGCTGATCGAGTGGCTCGACCAGCTTCCAGGGGAGCCCCTTAGCCTGCTGGAGATCGGGCCTGGGGAGGGTCAGCTGGCGTCCCAGCTGGCCGCGGGCCTGGCCCACAGCCGTCCCGACCTGGCCGCGCGCGCCGAGCTCGTGTTGTTGGAGCCCAACCCTGGGATGGCGGCGCTGCAGCGCCGATCGCTGCAGGGGGCACCCCTGGCCGTGCGCTGGACGGGCTGGCCAGAGCTGCGGCGGTCTCCGCTCCATGGAGTGGCGATCGCCCATGAGGTGTTGGATGCCCTGCCGGTGGATCGGCTGCTCTGGGATGGGTGCCAGTGGCGGTGGCAGCACGTGGCGAGCGAAGACGGTGGTCTGGTTCTGGTGCCGGGGCCTGCCTTGAAGGTGGAGGAGCTGGAGCGGATTGCTGCCTTCGATCCCTGGACGCCCGCCCGACCCGCGGGATGGTGCACGGAATTGCACCCCGCCGTGGAGCCCTGGTTTCAGGAGTGCGCGGCGGCCCTGCGACAGGGTCTTCTGTTGGTGGTGGATTACGCCATGGAAGCCAGGCGGTACTACGCCCCCTCACGCGTCAATGGCACCTTGATGGCCTACAAGGGCCAGACGGCCAGCGGCAATCCCCTGTTGGAGCCTGGCACCTGGGACCTCACGGCCCATCTCTGCCTGGAGACCACCCGCGCAGCGGCAGAGGCGGCGGGATGGCGGTGCCTGGGGGAACGCAAACAGGGGGAAGCCCTGCTCGCCCTTGGCCTGGCCCAACGCCTGGCGGCCCTCTCCCGAACCGTTGACGCCCCCCTGGCCCGTTGCCTGCAGCGCAGGGAGCAGCTGTTGCGTCTCGTGGATCCGCTGGCCCTGGGAGAGTTCCGCTGGCTGGTGTTCGCCCGGAGCGGTCCGGATCCTTGGGCGGATACCCTCACCAGCCGTTGCCTGGGCGATCCGGTTTGGGAGGACGGAGGGACGCCCCTGGAGGAGGGGGGCGACGGGTCTTAAACGGCGCCGGTTGGAGCGTGGGCACGCAGGGCTGCCAAGATGATCCCCTCCGTCACGTCGTCCCGCAGCGTCACGGCGCCAATGGCCGTTGGCAGGACGAAGCGCACCAGGCCGTTCCGCACTTTCTTGTCGCTGCGCAGGGTGCTGAGCACGGCCGCCGGATCCAGGGGAGGCAGGTGGAGCGGCAGTCCCGCCGCCGCCACCAGGGCCCGTTGACGCATTTCCGCGTCAGCGCTCCACAGCGCCATGCGGCGGGCGATGGTGCCCGCCAGCAGGAGACCCAAGGCCACGGCCTCGCCATGGAGATAGGTGGTGTACCCCGTGAGGGTTTCGACCACATGGCCCAGGGTGTGGCCATAGTTGAGGATCGCCCTTAGGCCCCCTTCCCGTTCATCGGCGGCCACCACCCGGGCCTTGGTGGCGGCGGACCGTTCCAAGATCACGCGCAGCAGTTCAGGCCCGACCGCCTCCATGGAGGCCAGGCCGCCGGCGGGCAACCGCGCCGCCTGGCGCTCTAACTGGGCAAAGAGCTCGGGATCGCCGATGACCCCGTATTTGATCACCTCCGCCATTCCCGCCCGAAATTCACGTTCTGGCAGGGTGGACAGCACCTCAGGATCAATCACCACAACCTTTGGTTGATGGAAGGCCCCGATCAGATTTTTCCCTCCGGGATGGTTGACGCCGGTTTTGCCACCAATGGCCGCGTCCACCATGGCCAGCAGGGTGGTGGGCACCTGCACGACAGCGATGCCCCGTAGCCAGGTTGCCGCGGCGAACCCCACCATGTACCCCACCACCCCACCGCCAAGGGCCACCATCAAAGAGCCGCGCTCGAGCCTCTGGGCGAAGGCCGCGTCATGGATCCTGGCCACGGTGGCTGGTGTTTTGTGTTCCTCCCCCGCCTCAATCACCAGGGAACCCACCTCCAGCCCCGCCTCCCGCAGGCTGCGTTCCGCCCGTTCCCCATAGGACTGGTGCACGACGGGGTTGCTGACAAGCAACACGCGGCTTCCCGGGTGGGCCGCATGGGTGATGGCCCAGCTGCCGAGACGGTCGAGTCCCGCGGCGCCGATGACGATGGGGTAGGACTGTTGGGCTAACGGCACTTGCAGCACCGTTTCAGGCGCCGTCACAGCGCGGGCGTTGGCTTGGGCACCCATGGAGGAAGGCTCGTAAGCTCTGGCGATGGCTCCATTCTCCGCCGCGGCCCCCACCGCACGCCCGTCCACCTCGGCTCCGACGGCGGCTTGGGCCGTGCCTTGGCTGTTCCTCGCCCCTGGCCTGGCCCTGCTGGTGCTCACCGTGCTCCTCCCGGCCGCCATGGCGCTGGTGCTGAGCTTCACCCGCACGGGGCTGGATGTGGACGCCCCACTTCAATTCATTGGTTTGGCCAATCTTCGTCGCCTCCTCAGCGATCCGATGATGGCGCGGGTCACGCTCACCACCTTTCTTTACCTGGTGGGGGTGGTGCCTCCGATCGTCTTGGGGTCCCTGGCCCTCGCGGTGCTCGTCAATCGGCGCCTGCCGGCCATCCATGTGTTTCGAGGCGCCTTTTACACGCCTGTTCTGGTGTCGTTGGTGGTGGCGGCCATTGCCTTTCGCTGGTTGTATGCGGAAAACGGCTTGATCAATGGCTGGTTGGGGGCGTTACTGGGCCCGGGGTTCCGTCCCCTTGGCTTTCTCACATCGCCCCAGTGGGCCCTGCCCGCGGTGATGGTGGTGACGTTTTGGAAAGGCTTGGGCTATTACATGGTGATTTTTTTGGCGGGGTTGCAAGGCATCCCCGGCGAGTTGTATGAGGCGGCCGCCCTCGATGGATGCGAAGGGTGGAGGCGCCACCGCTACATCACCCTGCCGCTCCTGCTTCCCTACGTAAGCCTGGTGGCGGTGATCTCCGCCATCGGCGCGACGAAGGTGTTTGACGAGGTGTTCCTAATGACCCAGGGAGGTCCGGCTGATTCCACCCGCACCTTGGTCTATTATGTTTACGATCAGGCTTTTGGCGAGTTGGAAATCAGCTACGCCTGCACGGTGGGATTGGCCTTGTTTTTGATTGTGCTCTCCCTCGGTCTCCTGCGTTCGGCGCTGTCAGGCGAGGGTTCCATGGCCTGACGGGATGGAGGATCCAGGCATGCGAAGGTTGGACGTGCGAGACCTCGGCCTCCGCCGCTGAGTTTGATTCTGTGAACTACCCTGCTCCTCACGGCAAATCTGTTGTTGACGGCGAGATGGAACCTGCCCGTTCCATCGGCCTGTTGGGCGGAGGTCAGTTGGCTTTGATGATGGCGCGGGAGGCGGAAAGGCTCGGCATTGCCCTGCACGTGCAAACTCCAGATCCAGACGATCCGGCCACCCGTCTGGCGACCAGTGTGGTGGTAGGTGATCTGAACGATGCGCGGGCGACCCGAGATTTGGCCGCGCGGGCGGCCCGGATCAGTTTTGAAAATGAATGGGTGTCCATTGCCGATCTCCAACGGTTGGAACAGGACGGGATCAACTTCCTCCCTCCCCTCTCGGCCCTCGAGCCCCTGTTGGACAAGCGCAGCCAGAGGCGGCTTCTCAATCAATTGCATTTGCCCACGCCCCATTGGGCGGGCCTGGAGGCCGCTCTTCCCCCCGCCCCCGCCCCGTCTGACCAGGCGGAGGGAGAGGTTTACGCCCCCCTCT
>JBKCVY010000272.1:0-6999 GCA_046317475.1 Cyanobacteriota bacterium
TTCAGGCGCCACTCATCGAGCAGCATCGCCTCGTGGTAGAGGAAGTCCTCGACCTGCGCGCGGGTGACGGAAACGTCGGTCATGGTCGCCGCGCTCATGCATGGTCTCCCGCCGGCGTTCCCGTCATCGACACAGCGGGCACCCCCAGCCGATGGAGCGCCATGGCCAACAGCGCCATGGAGACCTGCTCACCGGTGGCCAGCAGCATGTCCATCTCCCGCTGGGGCGGATCCGGGCAGATGGCGCGGGCTAGGGCGGTCAGCTCATCCGTGGTATGTCCCATGGCCGAGACCACCACCACCAGCTCATGGCCCGCCTCCCGGCTGGCGGCGATGCGTCGGGCGACGGACTGGATCCTGTCCACGTCGGCGACGGAGGTGCCTCCGAATTTCTGGACAAGGAGGGTCATCCGCGCGCGGGCAGGTGGATGCCAACTTATCGGTGAGACCCTGGCGGCAGCAGCCAGACCTCACGAAAAGTCTCGGCGGGGTCCGCCCCCCGCTTGAGCGACGCTTCCACCTCCAGAAGCTGCCGCAGCAGGGCGAGCAGGTGGTCACTGCCGACGCCACGCACCTGCTTGCGCAGCACGTACACCCGCTTGGGGTTGCCGATCCCCGCCGCCTTGGCGATGGTGGCCACATCCCGCTCCCCCCGAGCCTCCAACAGCGCCACCCACAGCCAGCCCCGAATCTGGCTGCACAGGGAGGCGACGATGCGCAGGGCCGGTTCGCCGGTGGCCAGCAGGGCATCGACCAGGGCGATCGCCTCGGCGGGACGGCTGGCCAACAGGGCCTCCCCCACCGCCAGGGACGTGCTGCTGCGGCCCTCCACCAGCGCGCTGACCGCGGCGGCCGTGATCCGCTCCCCCCCGTAAATCCGCAGTTTTTCCAGCTCGCTGGCCAACCGCGTGCTGTCACTGCCGATGGCCTGGGCCAGGGCATCGGCCGCCTGGTCCTCCAGCGTCAGTCCCAGCTCCTTGGCCACGCTCCGCACCAGTTCCAGCTGGCCAGCCCCATCCCAGCTGGCGGGCAAGGGGAAGCCCCGCTCCTCGGCCACGGCGCGCAGGGCCTTTGTGGTGCGCAGGCGGGCATCGGGCTTGCCCTCGCTCACCAGCACCAAATGGGTGTGTTCGGCGATGGACGGCAGGCAAGCCTCCAGGGCCTCCGCCAGGGCGGGGGGACAGGCGGAGCAAAAGGGGCTGCGCTGCAGCACCACCACCCGTTCCCCGGCCCCCAGGGGTGGGGTGCGGGCCTCCTCCAGGGCGCGGCGGGCCTGCTCCCCATCCTGGCCATCCAACCGGCTCAGGTTCATGGCGCCCCAGGCGGGATCCAGAACCCGTTCCACCAATTGCTCCACGGCCCGCCCGCGGGCGGCCGCGTCGTCCCCCCAGTAGAGGGGGATGGGCATCAGGGTTCGTTGTGAGCGACATCGACCATCCGATCTTCTTGGAAAGCCTCCACCGCATCCGCGCCTGGCTGGGGGAGACGGGCCTCAGCGGGCTGGAGCGGGATGTGTTGGAGCGCCTTGTGCACAGCGGCGGCGACCTCAGTCTGGCCACGGATCTGCGGTTCAGCGCGGGGGCTTGCCTCCGGGGCGCCGCGGCCCTGGCCAACGGGGCCCCCATCCTCACGGACACCGCCATGGCCGCGGCGGCGGTCACCCCCATGGCGCGCCGCACGTTTGGCAATCCGGTGCGCTCCATCCTGGACTGGGCGCCCGCCGCGGCCCCGGCGGGGGGCACCCGGGCGGCGGAAGGCATGGCCCTCGCCCTGGCCCGCCATCCCAAGGCCGTGGTGTTGATCGGCAGCGCGCCCACCGCCCTGGAGCGCTTGCTGGCCCTCACGCGCTCGGGGGCGGTGCCGCCACCCGCCCTGGTGATTGGCATGCCTGTGGGCTTTGTGGGGGTGGCGGAGAGCAAGCGGCGGCTGGCCGCCAGCTCCTTGCCCCAGATTCGGCTGGAGGGCAGTCGCGGGGGAGCCGGCCTGGTGGCCGCCGCCGCCAACGCCCTGTTGCGGGGCGCCTGGCGGGCCCGTGGCGCCTAGGTCCGTTCCACGGCTACGTGGCTGTTGGCCTCAATCCGGCCCAGCACCTGCCGCGCCCGGCGCACTACTGAGGGCGGCACGCCGGCCAGTCGCGCGGCCTCAATGCCGTAGCTGCGGCTGGCGCCTCCCGGCACCACCTGGTGCAGGAAGAGCAGGTCGTCTCCGGTTTCTTCCACCAACACCTGGGCATTGGCCACATTCGGCAGCAGCCCGGCCAGCTCGTTGAGTTCGTGATAGTGGGTGGCAAACACCGTGCGCGCCCCCACATCGCCCGCCAGGGCCTCGGCCACGGCCCAGGCGATCGCCAGCCCGTCGAAGGTGGCCGTGCCCCGCCCAATCTCATCCAGGAGCACCAGGGAATTGGCGCTGGCGTGGTGGAGGATGTTGGCCGTCTCGGCCATCTCCACCATGAAGGTGGATTGTCCCGTGGCGAGGTCGTCGACGGCGCCGACGCGGGTGAAGATGCGATCCGCCAGGCTGAACCGGGCGGAGCGGGCGGGCACCCAGCTGCCGATTTGGGCCAGGAGCTGCAGCAGGCCTGTTTGGCGGAGGTATCAGCTTTTGCCGCTGGCATTCGGCCCGGTCAACACCAGGAGATCGGGGGATTGGGCATGGCCTCCCCCCAGGTTGATGGGGTTGGGGGTGAAGGGCTCGTCCACCAGCAATTGCTCCACCACCGGATGGCGACCGGCTTCGATGTGGAGGTCCCGCCCCGGGACGATGGCGGGTCGGCAATAGTTTTCCGTGGCGGCCACCTCCGCCAGGGAGGCCAGGGCGTCCAGCTGGGCCACCTGGCGAGCCGCGGCCCGGATGGGCTCCGCCTGCTCGCCCACCCGCTGGCGCAGGGCGGTGAACAGCTCCAGCTCCCGCTGGGCAGCATGGGAGCGCAACCGCAGGATGGGGCCCTCCCGCTCCTTGAGGGCCGGGGTGACGAAGCGCTCCTCACTGGCCAGGGTTTGCCGGCGGATCCAGTGGTCGGGAACCGTTGCCGCCTTGGCCCGGCTCACCGCCAGGAAATAGCCGAAGCTGCGGTGGTATTGCAGGCGCACGTTGGCATGGCCACTGAGCTGACGCTCCAGCCGTTCCTGGTCGGCCAGCCAGCGCTCCTGATCGTCCAGCTGGTTGCGCAAGCCGTCCAGGCGGGGGTCGACGCCGTCATGGATCAGCCCCCCCTCGCCCAGGGTGAGGGGGGGCTGATCCACCAGGACATGGCGCAGCTCCGCCGCCAGGGCCGCCAGGTCGGGGCGCGGTTCCGCCAGGGCCTGGAGGGGGGCGCTGGCGGCGGATCGGAGCAGGTCGGCCAGGCGGGGCAACCGCTCCAGGCCATCGGCCAGGGCCACCAGATCGCGGGCGGAGGCGCTGCCCGCCCCCGACCGGCCCGCCAGCCGCTCCAGATCGGCCATGGGCCGCAGCAGACGCCGAACCGCCTGGCGCAGGGAGCGCCGCTCCACCAATTCACTCACGCCCTCCTGTCGCTCCAGAAGGGGGGCGAGCCGCACCAAGGGGGCCTCCACCCAACGCCGCAAACAGCGGGCGCCCCTGGCGGTGCCGGCGCGCTCCACGGCCCACACCCACGCCCCCTCGACACGGCCACCCCTCTGGGTGCGGGTCAGTTCGAGGTTGCGTCGTGTTTGGGCGTCCAACACCAGTTTGTCGCCCGCGTGCCAAAGCCTGGGCCGCTCCAACGGCACGGCGGTCCTGGCGCTTCCGCCTGGGGCCTGGTCGGGTTGGGTGCTGTCGAGATAGGAGAGGAGGCCGCCGGCCGCCCGCAGGGCCAGGGGGGTCTCGGTCAATCCCAACCCGTCCAGGCCGCTGAGGCGATAACGCTCCCGTAACCGTTCCCGCGCCTGGGGAGCTTCAAAGGGTGAACGGGGTTGGGGCGTATGCCGCAGGGCGGTGGGGCACCAGGGCGGGGGCTGGTCGGACGGGGCGTCGTCCGCTAGGGGCTGGGGCCAAACGACTTCCGCCGCCTCCAACCGCAAAAGCTCCTGGTGCAGAGCCGCCTGGCCCTCCTGCTCGCTGACGCGGAACTCGCCCGTGCTCACGTCCGCCACCGCCAGCCCCCAGCGGGCCCCCTCCAGCACGACGGCGCAGAGCCAGTTGTTGCGCCGCGCCGCCAGCATTCCCTCCTCAAGAACGGTGCCTGGAGTCAGCACCCGGGTGATCTCCCGCCGCAGCAGCTGGCCCTGGGAGGGGGTCGATTCCAACTGGTCGCAGAGGGCCACGCACAGGCCCCGCCGCACGAGCTCGGCGCAGTACCGTTCGGCGGCGTGGTGGGGGAGGCCCGCCATCGGCACCCGGCCAATGGCCTTGCCCCCTTCCTTGCCCGTGAGGGAGAGCTCCAGGAGGCGGGAGACGGTGATGGCGTCCTCGAAGAAGCATTCGAAAAAATCCCCCAGGCGGTAAAGCAGCAGCCGGTCGGGGTGGGCCGCCTTGAGGCTGACGTAGTGGCGCAGCATCGGGGTGAGCGCCTCCGGGTCGACCAGGGAGTGGTGGTGCCAGCGGGGCAGATCGTCCTCGGGAGGGGTGTCCGCGGGGGGGGCCTCACCATTGGAGTGGGTCGCCTCACCTTGGGCGGGGGGTGGCGGCGTGGCTGGGGCGGGCTGGGACCGTTTCCGTTGACGGGGCCGGGCGGCGGCGGAGGAGAGGGGATCGTCCTCCTCGGGGGCGTCGGAAGGGGGGAGGGGATCGGGACCCGCCAGGCCCGCGGCGGCGAAGAGATCTCCCTGGACGTCAGGAGCCGACACCAGAAGGAGTTGCTGGCTGCTCGCCCCGCCCATGGCGTCGAGGGTAGTGGGGGTTGATGCTAACGGCCTCCAGCGGTGGGGGGTTTCCGGACGGGCCACGGGCAAGGGAGGAGGGATGGCCATCCCTTCGACAACTTGTGAAGGAAGCCATTCGCGGGGGGGGCTGGGGTGGGGGCGCGTGTGAGAATCCGCCCGATGCCTGAATTGGCCGGCGGGCCCTTCTTCACCCCATGCAGATCATCAACACGCTCACCGTTCTGGCCCTTGTGGTGCTGTCCTTCGCGTTGATCGTGGCGGTGCCTGTGCTTTACGCCAGCGGCGAAGACGTTGGCCGCTCCAACAGACTGATCCTGATTGGCGGAGCCCTGTGGGTGGGGCTGGTGCTGCTGAACTGGGGCGTGAGCTATTTCGTGGTCTGACCCATTGACCATCTACGAAGGCACTTTCACCCATGCCGCCCAGCTGCGCCTCGCGCTGGTGGTGGCCCGTTTCAACGACTTGGTGACCGGCAAGCTGCTCAGCGCCTGCCTCGACTGTTTGTCCCGCCATGGCATCGACACCTCGGCCACCAGTGCCCAGGTGGATGTGGCCTGGGTGCCGGGTAGTTTTGAGATTCCCCTGGTGGCGCAGCGGCTGGCGGCCAGTGGCCGATACCAGGTGGTCGTCACCCTGGGCGCTGTGATCCGTGGCGACACGCCCCATTTTGATGTGGTTGTCGCCGAGGTCAGCAAGGGCGTGGCCGCCGTGTCCCGGGAAACGGGGGTGCCGGTGATTTTCGGCGTACTCACCACGGACACCCTGCAGCAGGCGCTGGAGCGGGCTGGCATCAAGAGCAACCTGGGCTGGAGCTACGCGTTGCAGGCCTTGGAGATGGGGAGCCTGATGGCCGCGCTGCCGGCAGCGGCGCCGCCTGGGACGCCAGACCCGCGACCGGCCAATTGACGGAGGCCCCGGCCATGGGGCATGCTGTCTAAGGACAAGCGAACGAAAGTGCGCCGTCCAGGTTCATGTCGGATCGTCGACAGACCACGCGGATGTAGCTCAGTGGTAGAGCATCTCCTTGCCAAGGAGAGGGTCGAGAGTTCGAATCTCTTCATCCGCTTTTTTCTTTAACCATTAACACCTGACGCTGATTGGTTTGAAACCCAAGTTTTCTGTAAAATTCTGAACTATTAGTTGTCATCAGGTAGATCCGTTCACAGCCGACCAGGGCCTTACTGGCCAACAGGCCTTCAACGATCGCGGTGCCAACCCCGCGTCCGCCCTCCTTGGCGTCCACCACGACATCCCAGATGGTTCCTCGATAGACGGCATCACTGGTGGCACGGCCAAAGCCGATCAAGGTGCGTCCCCGCCAAGCCGTGACACAGACGGCGCTGTTGTGCAGCATCTGTCGCAGATCGTCCACCGAGCGCCCTTGGCACCAGAAGGCATTGCGACTCAGGAGCCGTTGCAACTGACGCAACGCCTCCGCAGGCCACAGATCGGGAGCCAGTCCGAGTTGGAGTCCAATCGCCCCGCGGCCATGGCGCACGATGCGAACGCATGGGTCTTTGCCAGATTGGGGCCGTGCTGGCTGGTTGTCGGCATGCATCAGGGCCAACGGCGCGGACAGTGAAAACCCATCTCCCGGTGCCGTATTCGACATTTCCAAGCCAAAAGTTTAGCCGCCTCCCTTTGGACTTCAACGTCGTCGAGTCCCTGGGATCCCAAGCCCTGCCGCTCCGCGTGCCCCCATGGAGTCCCCCCCCAAACCCCTTCCCCTGGCTTGAATTTAGACCTCGGTCCTGACGCTTGCAGTGTTAGGCTGAGCCAACAAGGTATGTGCGTTTCCCATGCTCAAGCTGTTGCTGGGTGATCCAAATTCTCGTAAGCTGAAGCGTTATCAGCCATTGGTTTCCGATATCAACCTCTGGGAGGAAGAGATCAGTGCCCTGTCGGATGATGAGCTGCGTGGATTGACGGCTGATTTTCGCCAACAGCTCGACAAGGTTGATAGTTTACAACAAAAAAAATCGCTCCTGGATGATTTGCTTCCCAAGGCGTTTGCCGTTGTGCGCGAGGCGGGGAAACGGGTGCTGGGCATGCGTCATTTTGATGTGCAGCTGATTGGCGGCATGGTGCTCCATGACGGCCAGATCGCGGAAATGAAAACCGGTGAAGGGAAAACGTTGGTGGCCACCTTGCCGGCTTACTTGAACGCCTTGACG
>JBKCVY010000273.1:0-3147 GCA_046317475.1 Cyanobacteriota bacterium
ACCGCCTCAGCGGTGCCCCAGCCATCGACGTAGCTGGCCGTCACCGTGATCGGCAGGCCCACCTGGGCCTGCTGCAGCACCAGGCTCGACCCCGTGGCGCCGCTGATTGCGACCCCATTGGCCTTCCACTGCCAGCTGATCGTTCCCAGGCCATCCAGATCCGCCAGGGTGTGGACGGCGCTGAGGGTTTGGCCCTGGCTGGCCAGGCCACTGATGGTCACGCTGCCCGTGGGGGCATCATTGACGTTGGCCACCGCAACCGTGGCAACGGAGGAGACCGCCTCAGCGGTGCCCCAGCCATCGACGTAGCTGGCCGTGACCGTGATCGCCTGGCCCACCTGGGCCTGCTGCAGCACCAGGCTCGACCCCGTGGCGCCGCTGATTGCGACCCCATTGGCCTTCCACTGCCAGCTGATCGCCCCCAGTCCATCGGGATCAACCAGGCTGTGGGTGGCCGTCAGGGTTTGGCCCTGGCTGGCCAGACCATTGATGGTTGGCGTGCCGGTGGGGGCGTGGTTGAGGTGCTCCACCACCAGCAGCAGCTGGTTCGCCAGCAGGCTGTGGTTTTGGCCGTCGTCGATGGTGTATGTCAGCTCCAGGGGGCCCACATAGGCAGGGTCGTAGCCGATGGCGGTGGGATCCAGCGACCAGCTGCCGTCGGCATTGGGGCTGAACCAATCGCCGTGGTCGGTGGTCAGCCCGGTCACGGTCAATGGGTCGTTGTCGGGATCGGTGATGCCCGTGATCAGTTGGGCTGCGTTGAGGGTGAACACATCGCCAGCCGCCACGGCGGGCAATTGAGCCGTGGCCACACCACCGGGACCCTGGTTAATGGCCAGGCTCAAGCTGGCGAGCGGAACGGTATCGGCCAAGGAATCCCAATTGGAGAGGAAGTCCACCCACTCGTGCTCAATGCTCTTGCTGTCGCTGGCACCGAATAACTTGTTGGCATCCTGGATATTATTGGTACGGTCAAAGATCTCCTTAAGTGGCTGGGGATAGGAGGTTTGATCCGCCAGGTTGAAGGTGGAGGGATCGATGGCGAGGATGGCACACAAATCTACGGCCTTTGTGAGATCAAAACTGCCGCCGCTGGAGGCCTTGTTCAATAGGGCCAGGGCCATCTTCACGCCACTCTGATCATCATTCAGCGAGCAGATCACCTCAACTTGCATCTGCAGTTTGGCCAGTGACAGAGCCATGGCCGTGTCGCCAACGCCTGTCGCCAGGATTTGGAAGGCATTGGTGCTCAGCAGATTCGGCACGCTGGTTGGCACCTTCAGGGCGGAGCGAATCTTTTGCGTGGCAGAGGCGGGGGTCTCGCCCAACTGCACCGCGCGCTCCAGCAGGGTGGTGATCGACGTGTGCACATGGGCCACGGCTGGGCCCTCGATAGCCATCAGGCTCACGGTGAGGTCGCCATCGCTGGGCGGCAGCACCAACACGCCACTGGCCACTGCCGTCTCCGCCGTCCCCTTGGCATCGCTGTAGCCCACCTCCACCCCCAGCACCACACCCACATCCGCCGCCTGCACGACATAGCTGGAGCCCGTGGCGCCAGCGATCACGCCACCATTGGCCGTCCATTGATAGCTGATCGCTCCGGCGCCGCTGGGCAGCCCATCGGCATCAATCACCGAGGCTTGCAGTGTTTTGCCGAGGGCCGCCAGCCCGGTGATCACCACCGCACCAGCGCTGTTGGTGGCCGGTGGAGGGGGTGGCGTCACGGCGGCCAGGCCCACCGCGGTGAGGGTGAACAGGCCATTGCTGAACTTCACCTGTTCCACGCCCAAGAGCACATCCACCCCTTCCCCCTGGGTGGTGCCGTCCATGGTGAATTGGTTGGTGAGGGGGTCGTAGCTCAGGCTGTAGGCGCCGCTGCTGCCCGCGTAGACCGCCGTGTCAAGATCCGCACCGCCATCCAGCAGGTCGTTGCCGCCATCGCCCTTGAGATCGTCATTCCCTGTGCCGCCGTACACCTTGTCGTTGCCAAGCCCCGCCACGATGATGTCGCTGCCCGCGCCGGCATAAACGGTGTCATCCCCGCCTTTGAGATCGAAATATTCATCTTTGGCGCTACCCGTGCAGGAATCATTGCCCTCGGTACCTCCACCAGGATTGGACACCACCCCCGAGCCCGGATCGGTACCAGCGCTGAGATTGGCGATGAACAGGCCACTGTCAAGGATGTGATCGCCCGTGTCGGCGATGCCAATCTTCAGTGTGTGGGTGGTTTGGCCCGCCTTCAGGGGCGCGACAATGCGCAGCCGCCCGCTGACGCCGTCGTATTCGATGGGCAGCACATTGCCAGCATTGTCTTGGAAATAGCCCGCGCTCAAATTCGGGCTGATGACACTGAGGGGGTGGAGGGGATCGTTGTTGAACAGGGCATAGTTCACCCCATCGACAATCACAATGCCGCAGTCGACAAAAGCATCCACCCACTCCGGGTATTCATCGGAGCCAAAAACCAAATCGAAGCTGACGGATGTCTTGGTTGGATCACTGACCGTGAACGCGAACGACAGGGTGGTGGCGTCATAGGACATTGTCTGAAACACCGTGTTCACCACGGCGTCGATGTCCGCGTCTCCGTTGGCGAAGCCGGTGGTGCCACTGTTGTCGCTGCCATACCAGGTGCTGGTGTTGCTGGTGCCCGGCGCGATGCCGGACGTGAGGAGCAGGCCAGCGCTGATGCCCAGGGGTGAGCCCACGGACGTGTCGTACTGGCTCACCGCCCCAGGGCCGGAGAGGCGCAAGCTGATGCTGCCGCTGTCCACCACGATCCCGGCGTTGGGAGCCAGGAGCGTGTCCACCAGCGCGGCGAGGGAGCCGGTGAGGGGATCAAAAACGGTGAAAGCGGCCACGGCGGGTTGTCTTTTCTTTACCCCCGGTCTGTCACAACACCCGTGGAGAACTTGTGAAGGGCGATGGCGAGAGATCCGGCCTTGCCCGCAGGGGCAGTTCGAGGATCAACCGGCACCCTTTTTCCCTGCCCTCCTCCGCCCAGAGCTGGCCCCCATGGGCCTGGGCGATGGCCCGGGCGATGGCCAGTCCAAGGCCGTGGTGCTCCGCGCCGCCCCGGGCGGCATCGGCCTGCCAAAAGCGCTCAAACATCAGATCCCGTTGCTGGGGGGGGATCCCGGG
>JBKCVY010000274.1:0-15870 GCA_046317475.1 Cyanobacteriota bacterium
GATCAAGACACCGATGAACGCGTCGCCGTCAAACACGGAGGTCCCCACGAACATGGTGGGTTTGCCAAAGCTGGGGGCGTAAATGGCGAAATCACTGAAGCTAATAAAAAACGGATCTTTGGAGGACTTGACCTCCTGGAAAACCTTCGCCGCTGGGGAGTTGGCGTAAGCTCCACTGAGTAAATTCGTTCCCAGGTCATCTTCTTTGGATGTGTTGTAAACGATATTGCCACTTTTGACATCGACGAGCATAATGTCCTGATAGTCAAAAAGTTTGGCGAGTCGTTGAAATCGACTGTTGTAATCCTTATGCACCCTGCTCCAGGCACTGCCATCTTGGGCATCGTCCATGGGGGTTGATCCGTATTTGGAAGCATTGCCCTTGGCGATGTAGTGGTATTTCAGATAGCGCTCATTGGCTTTTTGTGGCATGTATGTTGTGGGGCTCACCCCGTCCAGGCCGCTTTCCTTGAGCTTGGGTATGAACTTGTTTTCGTAATAGGTTTGGAGCTCTTTCTTTTGTGTTTCATTGATGTCCGGCAGCTGGTTGTAGGTCTCCATGAAGCCTTTGCCTGCCTCCACCGTCATGGGGGCTTCCGAGAGGGTCATCACCTGATCCCCAAGGTCCCGCAGATACTGATTCACGGCGAAGGCTTGGCTGGTGCGCATGGTGGTGAGCCGCTCGTAGCCGGTCTTGGCCAGCAGGTGGCGTGCCACGCCATAACTCAACAGCCCTGTCAGCAGGATGGTCGCCAGGCTGGCGACAAGCACGAGGAGGATCAATCTGGCTTGCACGCCAGATGATTTAGACAGGTTCTTGAACATGGTGTGTGCCGTTGAGATCCATATCTGCCAGGGCCTCCATGGCCCGGTGGCGCATGTCGATCACTCCACTCAAGTCACTCCCAAGGCGGGGATAGGCATCGATCAGGGCTTGCAGCCGTTTCCCATCAATCACCAGTGCCTGCAGATCGCTGCTGGCTCGAATGGTGGTATCAGCGATCTGGTTTTGTAGAAGGATGACGTTTTCTCCATAACATTCGCCCACACCTAAGATCCCTAATCTGATCTGTGAGCCGCTTGGAGTGACCGCCAGGAGTTCGGCTTCACCAGCAAGGATCACGTGCAGGCTCGAAAGGGGCGTGTCCTTCTGGATCACCACCTCATGGGCGCCATACTCACGCATCAGGGAGCTGGATGCCAGGCGCTCCAGTTCAAAACGGGGCAGGATCGCAAAGCAGGACTCTCGCAGGCCACGCAGACGTCCTTCCTGGATCGCCTCCGGCAGGTTCGCGGCAGGTGACTGATAGGGAATTGCTACTTGCGAGGGATAGGGCATGGTCAATCCTTCTCTCCGTGCGACATACCAAAGTCTGCGCAGCAGTGCATCTGCTACGCCACCAGATGCACCAAAATCTTCACAGGCAAATTCCAACACATAGCTGACTGACCCTTCATTAAAGCGCACCAGCTTCGCACTGGGTTCTGGCTCAGGTAAAACGCCGTGGATTTCTTTGGCCGTGTTCTCCAACACCTCCTTCACCGTGTTCGGTGGGTCGTTTGGAGAGAAGTTAACTGGCACGGCCATGATATAGGCCTCTACGGGGCGACTCATGTTGGTGAAGCTGGTTTTTCCTAACTCTGAATTTGGAACCACCACCAGATCGTCATCGGTTGTGAGCAAGTGCACCGACCGCCAATTCACCTCCACCACCTTCCCTTCCTTGCCGTTCACTTCCACCCAATCCCCCAGTCGAATCGGCTGTTCAAACAGCAGGGCCACTCCGGAAAAGATATTGCCAAGGCTGTCCTGCAGGGCCAAACCGAGAACGAGGGAGCCCACCCCCAGGGCCGTCAGGAAGCCCCCCAAGTCAGCCCCCCATACGGTCGAGAGCACGATGGAGGAGCCCACCAGCACCAGGATGAAACGACCCAGATCGCGGAAGAGCTGGGGCACCTTGGCCTGCCAGCTGCCCTGGGGCGCATCCTCAAAGAGAACACTATTCAACAGGGTGAGGGCTCCATAGATCAGGCTGATCCACAGCAGGGTTTCGGAGCCACGCACCAGAACCGTGCTCCGCGGCAAACCCATCACACGCCCCAGCAACACCCAGAGGGTGAGGGAGGGAATGATCCAGTTGCGCAGAATGCGAACCGCCGCCAGAAAACGTTGGCGCCGCCGCTGCAGCCGACGAATGGCCTCTCCGAGCAGCACCATGGCCACTGGAAAGCCGAAGATCAGGACAGAGACCCAGCCCACCTGCCCTGCCGAGATGGCGGGAGCGAAGGATTGCGCCATTAGCGGCTCACCTCCCGCACCGCGCCGGGCTCAGGCCCCTCCTGGAGGTGTTGGGGGCCCTCCACTTCCCAGATCGCCATCTCCCCATGGCCCTTCAGGTCAATGGGTGGCAGCGGTTTGAAGCTGTACAGCTCACGCAGGGCTTCCATGATCGGGCCTGACACCTGGATCCCATCGCGCTTGGCGGATTCGAGGATGCCGCGGGCGATGGAGATGGTCTGCCCCCAGATGTCGAAGGAGAGACGCTCGCCTTTCACCACCCCGGAGGTGAGGGGACCAGCGTGCACACCAATCTGCAGGGCCAGGGTTGTGCTGTTGCGCTGATTGAACCGCCGCATGACCAGCAGCATGGCCAGGGCGCAATCCACGGCGCGCTTCTCATGGTCGATGCGTGGGCGGGAAAGGCCGCTGACGGCCAGGTAGCTGGTGCCCACATCCCGCAGTTTTTCCACGCCAAAACGATCCACCGTGGAATCCAGGGCACTGGTGAGCTCGTTCAGAAGGCGGATGGACGCTTCAGCCGGAAGATTTTGGGACAACTCATTCCAGCCTTCGATGTCCGCGGCGAGAACCGACACGCTGGGATGACTTTCGGCCATCGAGCGGGCTCCCTGCCGCAACCGGGCGGCGGCGCTACCCGGGAGGATGCTGAGCAGGAGTCGTTCATTCTCCACTCCCTGTTCCTTCAGGGTCGCTTCCCGTTCAGCCAGCTTGTCGGACATGGCGTTGAAGGCACTGGCCAAATCCCCGAATTCATCCTGCGCGGCCAGGGGGATCCGAATGTTGTAATCGCCTGCGCTGATCTTTTCAGTGGCATCGAGCAAACGGCGAATGGGTCGGATGAACGCCCTTGCCATCCACAGGGTGAGCAGGGTGACGGCTGGGATCAGGAGTGCCGCCAGCACGAGTAGGTTGCGAGCCAGGCGGCGTATGCCACTGAAGAGTTCCTCGTCGTCAAACTTTGCGATCAATCCCCACTCGAAGGGTCCGAATCGCACGGGCTGGTAGGACGCCACGCCGGGAATGCCCCTGTAATCCCTGTAGCTCCCGGCTCCGGTTTTTCCCGCCAAGGCATTGAGGGCGCCAATGGTTTTCACCTGTTGCACCAGGATGGGAGTGCCGGTCTTTCGGATCGCGTCCACCTTGGCTTGGGACAGTCCATTTTTCTGGGCCGCCTCCAGATAGGTCTTGGGATCTTCCAGGAAGGATCTTGGCGAGGAGCGGAAGGTGCCATCCTGCCCCACCAGGAAGGTTTCACCGCTGCTGCTCATGCCCACCTCCCGCCACTTGCGGTTGGAGGTCATCAAACTGTCAATCCGTTTGTTGCTGATCTGGAGAATGAGGGCGCCAATAAAGTTATTGCCATCAAACACGGTGGTTCCCACAAACATGGTGGGCTGGCCAAAGGAAGGTTTGTAATTTTCAAAATCGCCAAATGTGATAAAGAAGGGATCTCGAGACTTTTTCACCTCTCGAAAAACTTTAGCCGCGGCGGAGTCTGCATAGGGCCCTGTCAGTAGGTTTGTGCCCAGATCGTCTTCCTTGCTGTAGTTGTACACAACATTTCCAGTTCTGACATCCACTAACAGGATGTCTTGATAGTCAAAGAGATCAGCTAAGCGAGCGAAACGGCGGTGATAATCCATGTGAACAGAGCTCCAGGTGCTGCCGTCTTTTGCGTCTTCCTTGGCGGAGCGTGGTGACCCTGAATTGGGCGCAAGACCCTTTACTCCCGAACCAATAAATGCGGCAGCATAATGATACTTGATGTACCGCTCGGCCTGGTTGTTGGGGTGGTACGTGGCTGCGCTTGGCTCGCCGAGTGTGCTTTTTCTTAGTTTTGGGATGAATTCTGACTCATAGTAATTTCGTAAATCTCTCTTCTGGTCTTCGCTGATGTCTGGCAGTTGGTCGAAGGCTTGGCGGAAGCGCTGAATGCCATCAATGGTCAAGCGGGTTTCGGAGAGTGTCATTACATGATCTGAGAGCTGCTCTGTATAGGCTTTGATGGCTTCTGAGCGTGTGTTGCGCAGGGACGTCAGTCGCTCATAGCCCGCTTCGGAGAGCAGGTGGCGTGCCACGCCAAAACTTAACAATCCCGTCAGAAGCAGACTCACCAGGCTGGCGGAGAGCACCAGCGTGATGAGTTTGGATTGCACGCCAAAAGTTCGAAAAAGCTTCGCAATCATTTTGCTTCGCCGTCCTCTTGGCACACAACCCATTGAGTGTGACGCCAAGGGGTGGATTGCGGGAAAAAGTCCAAAGATGTGCACAAATCACCCCGCGCCATCGCTCGGAGCGCCTTCTCAATAGGGACTCCCTGGCCCTGGCCTCACGGCGTCACCCCTTACCCCGGCCCCAGCGTCAGCCCCAACCCCTAATCCACCGCGTGGGCGTGGCGACGGAAGAGGAAATCCAGGGCGTGGTTGCGCAGCTGGCCGTAGCGGGGATCCTCCTGGATCGCCTCGTAGGAGCGGGGGCGGGTGAAGGGCACCTCCAGGATCTCGTCGATCGTGGCCGCGGGGCCGTTGCTCATCATCACGATGCGATCGGCGAGGAACAGGGCCTCGTCGATGTCGTGGGTGATCATCAGCACGGTGGGCTGCTGCTCCACCCAGATGCCCAGCAACTCCTCTTGCAGCTCCTCCTTGGTGATCGCATCCAGGGCTCCGAAAGGTTCATCAAGCACCAAGACGGACGGCTGCACCGCCAGGGCCCTGGCAATTGCCACCCGTTGCTTCATGCCCCCTGAAATTTGTCCCGGGCGCTTCTCCGCCGCCTCCGCCAGGTGGACCATCTCCAGGTGATGGTCCACCACCTGTCGCCGCTGGGAGCCATTGAGCTCCGGTCGGGCGGCCTTGACGGCCAGCTCCACGTTTTGCCGCACCGTTTGCCAGGGGAGCAGGGAATAGTTTTGAAACACCACCATCCGATCGGGGCCGGGCCGCTCGATCGGGCGACCCTCCAGGGTCACCCGTCCGCTGCTGGGTGTCAGAAAGCCGCTCACCATGTTGAGCAGGGTGCTTTTCCCGCAGCCCGAATGGCCGATCACGCAGACGAATTCCCCCTGGCGCACCCGCAGGTTCACATCCCGCAGCGCCTCGTACGCACCCCGGCGGGTGTGGAACACCTGCCCGACGTTGGCAAACTCCAGAAAAGTGTTGGCGTCAGCCATCTCCAGCGCTGGTGGGGGTTGGGTGGGATGGGGTGGGTGGGCTCTCTGGCAACACCACTGGGGCCATGGCTGGCTGGCGGCCACCGGGCAGAGCGCGCAAATAGGCCAGGGGATCGTCCTGGTGGAACGGGATGCCATCCGCCAGGGAGAACGGGTGGCGATCAGGTCGCAGCACGGGGTAGCCGGCCGCCTCCAGGGCCCGATCGCAGAGGTCTGGTCGGTAAACCCGGGCGAGAACCTCCACCCGGTTGCTCGGGAAAGGACTCCATCCCCAGCGGCTGAATTGGCTCAAGATCCAGGCCCCTTCCGCCCGATTGGGGATGTGGGCCCGATCCGCGTGGTAGCGGTTGAAGGCGAGGAGCTGGCGGGGGGGCTCCCCCGTGCCGGGGTCGAACTGGCGGCTCAAGGCGATGGCGGCCCTGGTACCCAGCCACTGGGGCTGGCTCAGCACGCGGGTGAGTTCCGTGCGGCGACCGCCGTCATCACAGCGCTCCGCAGCGCGCATCAAGCCCACGCAGAGGGCCTCCAGCGCGTCCCCATGGCGCTCGGCCCATTCTTCCGAGCAGGTGAGCGCTTTTTCAGGGTGGCCACTCCAGATGTCCAGGTCCGTGGCCAGCACAAAACCCTGCCGGTCTTCTACCGCCTCCGCCACCCGGTATCGGCCAGCGATGAAGCCGTCGATCTGCTCACCGCGCAGGGCCCCGTGCATCGCCATGGGCGAGAGCACGGGGAACACCACGTCCCGCTCCGGGTCGATGTCCCCGGCGGCCAGCCAGTGGCGCAACAGCAGCTCAGCGGTACCGAACCGCTGCGGCACCGCGAAGCGCAGGGGCGTGGCCCGTTCACATACCTGCCGGCGCAACCCCTCCCGATCCCGCACCCCCTTGAGGAACAGGCCACGGGCCAGGCAAAGGGCATTGCCATTGCGGCTTACGGTCATGGGGGTGATGGCGGGCCAAGGAGCCAGCCCAGTGAGGCCCATGGCCAGGGCCAACGGACTGGTGGCGGCGGTGATCGCCCCATCGAGCTCGCCATTCACCAATTTCTCCTCCAGCCGCTCCCAGCTGGCGAAGGGGACGGGCACCACCCGCACGCGGCTGGCCTCAAACAGGTTGTCCGCCAGGGCGACGGCGAGGGGTGCGATGTCCAAGCCCGGGATGACGCCCAGCTTCACCGTGGGGGCGGCGCCGACCCGGGGCGCGGGTGAGGCCGGGGCTGGGGTGAGTGCGAGGGCCTTGTCCCGCTCGGCGCGCCGTTGCCGCAGGCGCCGCTGTTGCTGCAGGAAGCTGATCAGCTCCCCCCGCAGCTGGTAATAGCGCGGATGCTCCATCACCTCCAGCCGGCGTCGCGGCCGGGGAATGGGCACCTCCAGAATTTGGCCGATCTCCGCTTCCGGTCCGTTGGTGAGCATCACCACCCGATCGGAGAGCAGCAAGGCCTCATCCACATCGTGGGTCACCATCACGGTGGTCACACCCTCCCGCTGGCAAATGGCCATCAGTTGCTCCTGAAGGTTGCCCCGGGTGAGGGCGTCCAGGGCGCCGAAGGGCTCATCCAGCAGCAACAGCCGGGGCCGGATCGCCAGGGCTCGGGCAATGGCCACCCGGTGCTTCATGCCGCCGGACAATTCACCGGGAAGCTTCTGGGCCGCGGCGGTGAGTCCCACCATGGCGATGGCTTGTTCCACCGTCTCTCGCCGCTCGGCCGCGCTCCGCTGACCCATGACCCGGTTGACGGCCAGGGCAATGTTTTGGCGCACGGTTTGCCAGGGGAGCAAAGAATAGTTCTGGAACACCACCATGCGATCCGGGCCAGGTTCGGTGACCTGGCGACCCTCCATCAAGATGCCGCCGCTGCTGGCCTGGGTCAGGCCGGCGAGCAGGTTGAGAAGGGTGCTTTTCCCACAGCCGGAGTGGCCGATCAGGGAGACGAATTCGCCTTCGGCAATCTCCAGATCGATGTCTTTGAGGGCGACATAGTGGCCCCCATTGGCAAGGGGAAAGACCTGGGTGACATCATCCACCGTGAGGAAGGCCGCCATCTCAGTTCGCCCCCCTGGCCACCCGGCGTCCCACCCAGGCCACGAGCCGATCCAGCGCCAAACCCACCAGCCCCACGTACAGGATGGCCAGGATGATTTGACTGGAGCTGGCATCGCCGCCAGCGTTGTACGCATCCCAGATGAAGTAGCCGATGCCGCCATCCGCCTTAAGCATTTCGGCCGCCACGATGGCCAGCCAGGCCAGACCGACGGCAATGCGCAATCCCGTGAACACGTAGGGGACGGTGGCGGGAATCACGATGTTGCGTATGTAGTCGCTTTTGCGAAGTCGCAGCACACGGGCCACATTGGTGTAATCCTCCGGGATTTCGCGGATTCCCACTGCCGTATTGATGATGATCGGCCAAATGGCGGTGATGAAGATCACGAAGATGGCGGAGGTTGTGGCATCCTGAAACACCATCAAGGAGATGGGAAACCAGGCCAGGGGTGGCACGGTGCGCAGCACCTGAATCACCGGATCAAAGCCCTTGCCAATGAATCGGCTCAGGCCCAACAGGCCCCCAATGCTGATGCCCACCACCGCCGCCAGCCCATAGCCCAGGGCCACGCGCTGAAGGGAGATCAGAATCTGCCAACCGAGGCCCTTGCTGGTGCCGCCATTGTCGAAGAAGGGCTGGCTGATGTATGGATTCCAGGTGTCGATCACGACATTGATCGGCCCCGGCAGGCGCGCCACCCCAAGCACCAGGGACAGGAGTTGCCAGGCGACCAGAAAGGCGCCAATGCAAACCAGGTAGGGCAACAGGGGACGCAATCCGGGTTGGAGACGTCCGGCATGTCCACCGGCGCGACGTCGGGAAGCGGGGGGGGTGAGCGTCATGGCGTCAGCTCAGGGCCTTGATCTTGAGGCCATCGAGGTAGGCCTTGGGGTTTTCCGGGTCAAAGACCACGCCATCAAAAAATGTCTCCTTGCCGCGGGAGTCGCTGGTGGGAATGTCCTTGGCTCGGCCGATGGCGGTGGCGGCTTCCTTCCAGAGATCGGCCCGATTCACTTTGTTGACCAGGGCGTTGATGTCGGTGCTGGCGGGCAAATAGCCCCAACGGATGTCTTCCGTGACGAACCAGGCATCATGGCTCTTGAAGGGGAAGGAGGCGTAATCGTCCCAGAACACCAGGGTGTAAGGACTGTTTTTAACTTCGCGCCCATCGCCATAGTTCACGGTGCCAGCCAGGCGGGGCTTGATGTCGGCGACATTGGCTTTGATGTATTTGTCCTGCGCGATGATTTCGCACATTTCATCCAGATTAGCTGGGTCTTGGCACCAGATCTGGGCTTCCTGCACGGCCATCAGCAGGGCCTTGGCAGCCTTGGGATGCTTGTCCACCCAATCCGCTCGCATGGAGAAGGCTTTTTCAGGATGTTTGTTCCAGATTTCGCCGGTTTGGGTGGCGGTATAGCCGAGTTTTTTGTTCACCAAACGCTGGTTCCAGGGTTCCCCCACACAGAACAGATCCATGGTGCCCGTCTGCATGTTGGCCACCATCTGGGGCGGTGGAACGACCACGATGTCAGCGTCCTTGTTGGGGTCGATGCCGTTGGCGGAGAGCCAATAGCGCATCCAGAGATCGTGGGTGCCGCCCGGGAAGGTGACGGCGGCCTTCAATTTCCGGCCCAAGCTCTTGGTGGCCTTGACCAGACCCTCCTTGTTGTCCACCGTGAGCTGCTCATCCAGCAGCTCCTTGGATGCGCTGACCCCCTGGCCCTGGGTGTTGAGCCGGGCCAGGGTGTACATCGGCAGGGGCTGCTTGCTTTTAGTGATCTTCCCGGCGGTGAGCAGCAGGGGCATGGGCGAGAGGATGTGGGCGCCATCGATGCCGCCCCGTTCACTGCCGAGCTCCAGGTTGTCGCGGGTGACGGCCCAGGAGGTTTGCTTCATCACCTTCACGTCGGGCATGCCGTGTTTGGCAAAGAGCCCTTTCTCCTTGGCGATAATCACCGGGGCGGCGTCCGTGAGGGCAATGAAGCCCAAGGTGGCGCCTTTCACCTCCGTGTCACCGCCACTGGCGCCGGAAGCTGCTGGAGCGCCCTTCTCTTCGGGGGCGGGGGGCTTGCCGCCACAGGCGGCCAACACCACGCTGCCAACCGCCGTGCCAGCGGCGGTGAGCAAGAAACGGCGACGGGAAAAAGAAGCCATAACCCAGGCAAAAATGGGGTAAGAGATGGTGAACAAACGCCAACGTCACTAGCGGCGGGGGATGCCACCCGGAACGTCATGCGTGAAAATATGAATTCCATGGATCATGTCCATGGAGCCAGGTAGCAAAGGAAAACCCTTGAAGTAGGGATTCCACCGACATGTGGGAGAGCGGATCGGTGGAAACTTGACGTGCTTCAAAACGAAGCGCGCGTCATGTCAATTATGGGACTGGCGCAAATGCTGACCATCGCAAAGGATTTAACCAGTCCGTCGCTGCGCAAGCTGTGACATTGGCTACCGAACCAGTGGACGGTCCTGGGGCGGGACGGCAATCAGGCCGAGTTCCGCCAGCGCTCGCGGCAGGTTGCGGTGCTCGTGGCCAGGATGGCTCAGCTTCACCAAGGCGAAGCGCTCCAGTTCATCCAGGTGCCGCCACCCCTCCAGATCGATGGCCAGTGCCAACTGGCGACACGATTCCGCCAGGGTTTCGGGCACGGTCTCCCCCTGCTGCCAGTCGCGTCCTTCGGCCGGGGGAAGGGAGCGGGCGGGTCCCTGGGGGAGGCTGTGGCTCCGCGCGAGGAGCCACTGGCGCAACTCCGCCACGGCGGCCCCATCGTCTGGCCACTCCACGAGCCGCCGCCGTTCGTCGCCGCTGAGCCCATGCCAGTGGGAGAGCTTGAGCTTGACCCCCGCTAGGTCCAGCTTGCGCCGCACCGCCATGGGCAGGCAGCGCAGATCGCCAGCGAAATCGTCCTCAAAGGCAAAGATTCGGCTGGCCAGATTGTCGGAACGGGGCTGGGCCGGTGGATTCATGGCGCCAGCTCCCGCCGTTGCCGCTCACCCGCTTGGGCCAACACCAGGGCGCGGGCCTGCTCAAGCGCCCCAGGCAGGGTGGTGAACAGATCGCTTTGCCATAACAGACAGCCCACATTCCAGAGCAGTCCCTCGGCGAGGGGGCCCTCCCCTCGCAACGCGGCAAAGGCCTGGTCCCGCCAGGTGTCTATGGAGTGCCAGGGCACCTCGGGAGCGGTGATGCCATGGTCGCGGGGGTGAAGCACGAGCCGCTCAGTGTCCTCCCCCCGCAGCCGGGCGGCGATCCCCGCCCGGGTGGTGGGCAGGTCGGTGGACCCCTCCAGTCCCTTCACGGTCAACACGTCGGTTTCTCCGCTGGTCCGCAGGGCTTGCCAGGCCCGCTGTTCCGTGGGCGGGTGCACGAAGCCGCTCACCAGCAGATGGTCGCCGCGGTGGGGCGTCCAAAGCAATTCCAGGCTGGCCACGGGCGGCCGCTTGCCGATCAGGTCGCGTGTGCGCACCAGGCCCTCGGCGGCGGGGAAGTGGGCGGGCTGGTGGGTGAGGGCCAGGTTGTGATCATCCAGGCGCCGCTGCACTGCATCCAAGCCCAAGCAGCGCCATGGGATGCCCAGCGCATCAAACAATTCCTCCAGCGTGACGCCGTATTTCACCGGCATTGGCCCACCGCCATGGAGCACCACCGGCTGTCACGCCGCCGCCAGGGTGAGCGCCACCAGCGGCAGTAGGGGCGCCGTGCGGCTGCGTCCGTCGTAGGGAACGCCAAAGCAGAGGGCCCGTCGGCCGGGCGTCAGCAGCGTGGGCCCCTCGGCCTGGAAGGCGGCGAGCATGCCGGACAGCTCCTCGGGCGTGGGCCTGCGGATGCGGTGGGCGATCAGGAAGGCCCCCAGCTGGGCGGGGTCCACCCTCCCGGACAGCATGAGCGCCATCGCCTCTTGGGCTTCCTCCCGGCTGAGGCCCGTGCTCGTGTGCTCGCCGCTGCCCACCTTGCCGATCAACTCCCGAAAACGGGCCTGCTGGGCCCCAAGCGCGGCCAGACGGGTGGCGCGTCGATCGCCGGGCGCGACCGCCGTGACGGCATCAACGGCTGCGTTTGGTAGCGAGTGCGACAAGACGTTGGCTGTCCTTCGAGCACATTGTCACAGGGAAGCGGATCACACCAACGGCTTCGTGTCTGGATCCACGCAGCCGGTTCCTTCTTCCCCACCGTTCCATGGCCCCTACCGACGCTTCCGCCGTCGAGCCCTCCTCCCCCCCTCCGGCGGATGGCTCACGCACACCGGTGCTGAACAAGATTGAAGAGGCAAAGGCCTCCTTTTGCGGGTTGGACCTGCAACCCCGACTGGAGGAGCTGGCCAGGGCGGGTTGGGAGTCCCTGGATGAGGCCACCCTCACGATTCACCTCAAGTGGCTGGGGATTTTTTTCCGACCCGTCACCCCCGGGCGCTTCATGGTTCGTTTGCGCCTGCCCAACGGTCTGATCCACGCCCACCAATTGGAGCGGCTCGCGGATGTGGTGGATCGGTGCGGTGAGGAGGGCAGCGCCGACATCACCACCCGCCAAAACCTTCAGCTGCGTGGCCTGCTGTTGGAGGACATGCCCCCCCTGCTGCGGGACTTAGAGGAGGTGGGCCTGACCAGCCGCCAGTCGGGCCACGACAACCCCCGCAACATCACCGGCAACCCCTTGGCCGGCATCGATCCGGAGGAGTTCATCGATACCCGTCCCCTGGTGGCGGCCATTCAGGACGCCCTGTTGGGGCCGGAGGGCCCCCGCAACCTCCCCCGCAAGTTCAACGTTGCCGTGGGTGGGGCGCCCGACAGTTTTTTGCTCCACAACGACCTGGCCTTCCTCCCAGCCCTCAGCGAGGGCGAGCTGGGGTTTTCGGTGATGGTGGGTGGATTTTTTTCCGGACAACGCAATGCCTTGGCCATTCCCCTGGGCGTGTGGCTGCCCGCCCAGGCCCTGCCCGCTTTCACCCTGGCGGTACTGAAGCACTACGAGCGCGTCGGCGATCGGGCCGTGCGCACCCGCACGCGCTTGATGTATCTGATTGACGCCCTGGGCATGGAGGCCTACCGCCAAGCGGTGCTCGCCACCCATCGGGACCTGGCGGGTGCGGAGGCCGCCGCCCTCCTTCGACCCCATGACGGGGCGCATCTCGTGGGTCGCCCGCCCCGGGATGTCTGCGGCGTGCATCCGCAGAAACAAGCCGGCCTCGCCTGGGTGGGACTGAATGTGCCGATGGGCCGCCTGGACGCCGCGGCGATGGCCGACTTGGCCCATCTCGCCCGCGGCTGGGGGTCGGGCGAACTCCGCTTCACCGAGAGCCAAAACGTCGTGATCAGCGATGTGCCCAACGACCGCACCGCGTCCCTGCTGGCGGAGTTGCGTGCGGCTGAGCGGCGGTCTGCCTTCCAGATCGCCCCCGGGCCCCTGATGGCCGAGGCCGTGAGCTGCACGGGCAACCGGTACTGCAGCTTCGCCCTGATTCCCACCAAGACCACGGCCCAACAGGTGTTGGAGCGGTTGGAGGAACGGTTGGAGCTGCCCCATCCGGTGCGCACCCATTGGACGGGCTGCCCCAATGCCTGTGGCCAGCCCCATATGGGCCAGATTGGCCTGATGGGGGCCAAAGCGCGGCAGGAGGGGCGCATGGTGGAGGCCGCCAAGATCTTTCTCGGCGGATCCATGGGCGCCGATCCCAGGTTGGCCGAGCTGCACCACAAGGGCCTGCCCCTCGACCAGCTCACGGATGGGCTGGAGACCCTGCTGGTGGAGCACTTTGGTGCCAGGCGCCGGCCCGCCTCCCCATGAGGCGCCCCCACCGTGGAGCCCACCACCCCCGCCGATCGGGGGCAATCCTTTGGCTGTAGGTCTGGTCCACGGCCTGCATTTCGTTGAGGTCGGAGGGGTCGGCCACGCCATAGAGCAGATGGATGAGCCGATCGGGGTTGAGCTCCAGGGCCGCCGCCTCCTGCCAGAGGCGCTCGGTGAGGGGGTGATCGGCCTTCACGAACTGGGCGTCGGCCAATTGCCGCACCAGCAGGAACAACAGCTGGCGTTGCTTGATCTCGGCAAACGACGCTCCTTCGGCCATGCGCTGGCGAGCCCCCCTGCTTGCCGGCGGTGGCGATCCACAGGGATCTGCCGCGGCTCCTGGCGCCATCGTGCTGTCCACAGATCCACCTCCTGGAATGGCCCTGACACGTCCCACTTTCGGAATGCCGAACGCCCCCGCCCAACCATTGCCATGAAACGTATCGTTCGCTACATCAAGCTTGGCGGAGTTGTCCAATGCCCTCTACCGCCGGCCCCCAACCCCTCCAGAGGTTTGCCATGGTGACCGGCGCGCCCGTCCCCCCTCCTGTGGCCACCTCCCCGCTGGAGCCGCCCGATGACCGGGCCTCCTCCGACCGGTTTCTTGCCGCGGGCTGGGTGGTGGCCCTGCCCCCCTTCGGCAGCCCGGAGCGTTGGCCCTGGCTCCAGCGGCTGCGCCGTCAGCGGGCTGTGCCCCTGGAGCCTTGGCTGCGGGCGTTAGAGAATGGCCAGCTGGTCCCCCACGCCGATCTGCTGGCCGTGCTGGCCGACCACCTGGATGGGCCGGCCATGGCGCGCCTGCTGCGCTGGTGGCTCCGCGTCACGCCTCGCGATCCCAACCTGCCTGGCTTGATGGTCCACCGGCGCGATCCCCAGGGTCGCGCCGCCCTGCGGGAGGCCTGCTCCGATCCGTCCACCGACCCTGAGGCCCTCTTGCCCCTGCTGCCCCTGTTGGGCCACCAGCGTCACCCGGAGGATTTCCCCCTGCTGCGCGCGATAGCCCTGGAGCCCGGCCCCCTGGGCCTGCGCCAAGCGGCCTTGGAGGGGCTGTGCCGGGGGCTGGGAGCCTGGCCCCGGCCGGCCCTGCGCCGCGCCTTGACGACCCTGGCCCGGGACCTCCACCCTGCCCTCGCCGCCTCAGCCATCGATGCCCTGGCCCGGTTGCCGGAGGCCCGTCCGTCGTTGCGGGCTCTGGCGCTTCAGGGAGGACTCGACCCCGCGGCCTCCGCCCGGCTGGAGCGCCGCTTGCGGCGCCTGCCCGCCGCCCCGCTGGTGCTCCTCATCCATGGCCGCTCGGGTGGCATGGTGCCGCCGGAGCTGGCGGCCTTGGCGTTGGAGCTGGAGGAGCGGCGGGGTGCGCCGGTTCTGTTGGAAAGCCTCACCGCGCCCCAACCCCTCACCCTCCCAGCTCCCTGGGTGGAGGGCGCCACGCTGGTGCCGCTCTTCCTTCTGCCGGGTGGCCACGTGCGCCGCGACGTGCCGGACCGTCTGCGGCGTTGGCGCGCTGCTGGGCGGATGCGGGCGCTGCCGTTTCTGGGCGCCTGGCCGGCCTGGCAGGCGCTCCTGGCGGCGGAGGTGGAGCGCCTGGCCGCTGGAGTGGACGGTCTGTCGCCCCTGCTGGTGCACCATCCTGTGGACGGGCCCTTGCCGCGGCGATACATGCGTCACCTGTTGTCCCTTTGCGGTGCCCGCGGCCTGCCCTTCGCCCCAGGGCTGGATGGTGGCCGTGCCCTCGAGCGCCTCTCGGCGCCCGCCTTGCCGCTGGCCCTGGCCACCAGTCGCCTCACCGATGGCCTGGGCGATGGGCTGGGCGTCCCCCTTCTGGCCAGGCCAGTGGTTCGGGCGGGCCTGGCGCGACTGCTGGAGGATCTGCCATGAGCGACGACGATCGGGGCGAGCGCCCGTGCCCAGGCACCGTGTACCTGGTGGGGGCGGGTCCGGGGGACCCGGAGCTTCTCACCGTGCGGGCGCACCGCCTCCTGAGCGACTGTGATGCCCTCGTCTACGACTCTCTGGTGCCCCAGGAGTTGTTGGACTTGGTGCCAGCGGGCTGTGAGCGACGGTTCGTGGGTAAGCGCCGCGGGCACCATTCCGTCCCCCAGCCCTCCATCAACACGGTGCTGGTGGACCTGGCCCAGCGCCACCAGCGGGTGGTGCGGCTCAAGGGTGGGGATCCCTTCCGGTTTGGCCGGGGCGGGGAGGAGGCAGCCCATCTGGTGGCACGGGGCGTGCCTGTGGAGGTGGTGCCAGGGGTGACGGCGGGTATCGCGGCCCCGGCCTACGCCGGCATCCCGGTGACCCATCGGCGGGCGGGGTCCAGCGTCACCTTTGTCACGGGCCATGAGGAGATTGACAAGGGTCGGCCTGGGGTGGATTGGCGGGGATTAGCCCGCAGCAGCGATGGGCTGGTGATCTACATGGGTCTGCACAACCTGCGCCGCATCGGCGAGGAGTTGATGGCTGGGGGGCTGGAGCCCTCCACCCCCGCGGCGGCCCTTCAGCAGGGCACGGTGCTGGGGCAACGGATCCTGCTGGCGTCCCTGGGGGAGCTCGCCGATCAGG
>JBKCVY010000275.1:0-2367 GCA_046317475.1 Cyanobacteriota bacterium
TCAGGGTGTTGCCCCCCCGCAGCTCCTCCTTCACCCGCTCAAAGATCAACACATTGGCATCCACTGCCATGCCCACGGAGAGGATGAACCCCGCAATGCCAGGCAAGGTGAGGGTCACGGGGATGAGGGAATAGATGGCCAGGTTGAATAGGGCGTAAAGGCTCAAGGCCAACACGCTGACAAATCCGGGGAGTCGGTAGACAACGGCCATGAAGAGGCCCACCAGGGCCAGCCCCGCCAACCCGGCCGTGAGGCTGCGGCGGATATTGGCGGCTCCCAGGGACGGACCAACCGTTCGCACCTCCACGATCCTCACCGGCAGCGGTAGGGATCCCCCCCGCAGTTGCACCTCGAGGTCGCGGGCCTCCTCGGCGGTGAAGTTGCCCGTGATGCTGGCGGCGCCACCCGTGATGCCCGCCACCTTGAACTGGTCGCCCACGGTGGCCTCACTGATGGAGCGTCCGTCGAGCACGATGCCCAACACCCGATTGGTGCCCGCCAGGCCCTTGGTGAGGGCGGCAAATTTGTCACCACCGGCGGGACTGAAGTTCAGGGTGACGTCCCAGGCGTTGCCGCTCGCCTGTTGCACTCGCCCCGCGCCGGTGAGGTCCTTGCCTGTGAGCACGGGCGGACCGTAAAGGGCCACCATGCGGCGGTTGACCTCCTGTTCGAGCAGCTCCAGCTGTTGGATCTCGCCGCTGCCCTCCGGCACGGCGAGACCTAAACCGAGCAGGGCCTTGCGCAGGTCGGCGGCGGAGAGCTGGGGAGGGGGCGCATTGGGATCGGCGGCGGTTGCCTCCCCGCGCCGCGCCCGCAGCACGGCCTCCACCTGCCGCGTGAGGGGGAGGAGGGCGCTGAAGGCTTTCTCACTGCCGGGCAGTTGGGGACGGAACTCCAGCAGGGCGGTGGTGCCCAGCACCTTGGCTGCCCGACTGGGGTCTTGCTCGCCGGGCAGTTGAAGCACGAGTTGGTCGTTGCCCACGGTTTGGAGCGTGGACTCGGCCACACCCAGGCCGTTGATGCGACGTTCAAGCACGTCTTTGACGGCTTCAAGCTGCTCTTTTTCCACCCGGGTGACGGAGCCGGCGGGCAGCACTTGGAGGGTGAGCTGACGTCCCCCCCGCAGATCTAGACCCAACCGCAGTCCGAAGGAGGAGAGGAGCGCCCCAGCCGCGATGGCGAGGGCAAGGATGAGGGCGAGCCAACCCTGTTGTCTGGCCATCTCAGATCAGACCCGCCTTAAGTTGGCGTGCCGCTTCCACGATTTGGTGCGGCTGAATGATGGTGAGATTTTCCAAATTGCCGGTGTAGGGGGTGGGAATGTCCTGGGAGGAGAGGCGAATGGGTCGGCAGTCGAGGTCGTCGAAACAATGCTCCGTGATCAGGGCCAAAAGTTCGGCGCCGATGCCGCCGGTCTTCATGCACTCCTCCACCACCATCACCCGATGGGTTTTGCGCACGGAGCGGCAAATGGTGTCCAGGTCGAAGGGTTTGAGGCTGATCAAATCAATCAGTTCGATGTTCACCCCCTCCTGATCGAGCTGTTCCATCGCCTTCAGGCAGTGATGGCGCATGCGGGAGTAGGTGAGAACCGTGACATCGCGCCCTTCACGCACCACCTCGGCCTGGTCCAGCGCACAGATGTAGTCGCCTTCGGGCAGCTCCTCAGCCAGGTTGTAGAGCAACACATGTTCAAAAAAGACGACCGGGTTGTCGTCGCGGATGGCGGCCTTGAGCAGCCCCTTGGCGTTGGTGGGGGTGCTGCACGCCACGATCTTGATGCCCGGAATCGCATGAAAGTACGCCTCCAGCCGTTGGCTGTGCTCAGCCCCCAGCTGTCGACCCACACCGCCCGGCCCCCGCACCACGGTGGGAATGGTGAAATTACCGCCACTGGTGTAGCGCAACATGCCCATGTTGTTGGAAATCTGGTTGAAGGCGAGCAGGAGGAAACCCATGTTCATCCCCTCCACGATGGGCCGCAGACCCGTCATGGCGGCCCCCACGGCCATGCCCGTGAAACTGTTTTCGGCGATCGGCGTATCCAGCACCCGCATCTCACCATATTTCTTATATAAATCTTTGGTGACTTTGTAGGAGCCGCCGTAGTGACCCACGTCCTCACCAATGACCAGCACATTCGGGTCTCTCGCCATCTCCTCGTCGATGGCTTCCCGGAGGGCATTGAACAGAAGGGTTTCGGCCACGGCGGAGGTCGCTGCCACGAGTGAGGCCAACCTATCTCAACCGCCGGCGGCGAATGTGCTGAGGATGAGCACGGAGAGGAGCATGCCGGGCAGGAGCAACACCACCAGCACGCCGAGATCGTGGAGGGTCATGGCCTGAACCGAGTGAAAGCATTCTAGG
>JBKCVY010000276.1:0-1401 GCA_046317475.1 Cyanobacteriota bacterium
CACCACCCTGGAGTTGCTGGAGGAGCTGGCCACCGCAGTCAAGCAAGCAGGGGATCGGGAACTGGCGACCGTCTGAGACAGCCGCGCGGGGCGGAGAATTGTTTTTACTTGGCACTCCTCAATGGCAAGTGCCAACTGTCGCTTTTCCAACAAAATGTTTGCCCTGAACACCACGCTCGGGCGAGGTCATTAATTTTGCTGGTCTAGTTCCGCTCGCAAGCTGATGACCTACCTCTTGCAGTTTTGCGGTGTCAGTGATCCCCTGCAGCTCTTTTATCTCGAACAACGCAGCCTGAGCACCCCCTTCCCTGCCAGCGCCCCTGCCCCGATGGGCCCTTCCTTTGGCGGGTTCCGCCCCTTCCAGCTCGACGACCTCCTGAGCTGGGCCTTAGACATCGCCCGGGGGCGCCGTTGGGATGGCGAAGCCATTCAACGGACGGTTTTGGATGTGTGGATGGAGCGGGCGGAAGTCATTCGCCAGTGGCAGGCGCGCCTGCGGGAGGAGCCCGCGGATCGGGTGCTGGTGGCGGGCATCGGCACCCCCCTGGATTGGTCGGCCCGCTGTGAACGCCTGCTCCGCGACTGAGCGGTCCTCCCCCTCAGGCCAGCCACACCCACAGGCTGGCCACCGCCAGGGGCACCGTGAGATTGTCCACACCAGCGGTGGCCCATTGCTCCAGCGCGGTGGCCACCGCCGCAATGGCCAGCAGAGCCCACGGCGCTGGGGCGCTGGCGGGATGCAACAGGGCTACCCCCACCAGGGCCAGGGCCGTGGCGGAGGCCATCACGGCCGTGCCCGCCAGGGAACGGGTTTGACCCCAACCCCGCCAGCGGGGGGACGCGATCAATGGTCCGAGCAAGCCCGCCAGCCCATCCCCGAAGGCCATCGCCAGAACCCCGGCGGCAACCGGCTGGGGGGAACTGGGCCACAGCCGCCAAAGAAGGAGGGTGATGGACGCGCCGTAGGCGATCGTTCCGTAGCTGTGGCGATCAATGTCCTCGATGCCTGGCAGCAGGCGCAAGCGATGGTTGAGGGCAGCCAACAGGGTGACGATCCCCGCCGCGGGGAGGGCAATGGCGCGGGGAATGGCGCAAGCCCAAGCCAGGAGGACCACGGGACCGGCACCGATATGCACCACCTTGCGGCTCCACTCCGGCTGGGCGGGCCAGCGGGCCTGAACCGCTTTCGCCAGGGTTGCCAGCAGAGTGAGCCAGCCGGCCACCAAAAGGGGGCCGAGCCAGGAAGGGCCTGGCCAGCTGCCGCTCACGCGGCTTGATGCCTGTTGCTCATCAGCCGCAGCTTCATGATCGCCTTCGCTTCGAGCTGACGCACCCTTTCCCGGGAAACATTGATCTGGCGGCCGATTTCCGCCAGGGTGAGGGGATCGCTGCCTTCAAGAC
>JBKCVY010000277.1:0-5003 GCA_046317475.1 Cyanobacteriota bacterium
GCAGGCGGCCCATCCCACCTGCGCCCGTGCCTCGGTCGCGATGGGTATCCCCATGCAGGTGGGTGACACGGATTCAGTGCCAACCTTCAAGGATGATTTTTCCGCTCTGGCGCCTATGGGCAGAGCCGTTGCCCCAACTCCACATCCTCGATGCTGGGGGTTTTGTAACCACTATCAAATATAACAATTCACCAGCATGTGGAGCGACAAATCGCACCACAGTCGGCCCAAAACGTGCCAGCTCACCGGGATGTGCGGTTGGTGCATGTGGTGATGCAGCAAATTGCAAAGATCGCTAACAATGTCAGCTGCGGCGGGCTTGGCGTCATCACTGCCAAATAGGTCGTCAAGTGAGGAATCTCGCTAAAATTCGTTCGGGATTTGGTTTAGGCCCTCATGATGGAGTTCCATATCGGCATCCACAATTAGCAAGACATCACCATTGGCATTTTCAGCCTCTAAATGGCTGACAGCCGTCGGGCGTGAACGAACGCCGGAGGCCAGGATCTCCATGGCGGACGAAAGCGAGCAGTCAAGAGGCAGAACAGATAAATTACTTTAACACCACTAAGAAGTCCAGTTGAACCGATGTCCGGGGCAAGCAATGCTTGTCTTTGATCCGCTGGCAAAAGACAGCGAAGAAACCAGCCCAGGACGTCATGGGGATGATGGTCTTCATTGAGAAGATTCCAGATACTGCGCATCCTGATTCACTCGCCAGGGGTCGAAACTACTGTTATTAATAATATTTTTTGCGACCAACATGCCCGTCATCATTGAATGGTCTTGATTATTGTATTTGTGCATTCCATTGCGTCCAACCTGGTACAAGCCTGGGCAATGTTCAATCAAACCATCGCGAAGCAGGTTGACCTTTTGTTCATACGATGCACCGTAAATCGGGTAGGCTTTTGGCTGCCTCACGACGCATCCATCCTTCACGTCCCCGGGCAATGCCAAGCCAAGTGTGATCAATTCTTCGGTGGCCTTCTGGATCAGATCAGCATCATTTTGCGCCCAGAGTTCATCAGTGCTCAAGCAAAAGTATTCCATCCCGTAGCAGGAAAGGTTGGTATCTGGTATCAACTCTGGCGACCAATTGGCAAAGTTCTGGATGCGTCCTACAACTAGGTCTGGATCATGAATATAAAGCCATTGATCAGGGAAGGATACACGGGTCTTAAGAATTAGTGCAACAAGAATAAAATCACGATAGCGGAGCGTGGTGGCGGCGGCACGAATTTCGGTGGGCAGCGGAGGATTTACTGCGGCAATCATGTCCCGTAAAGGAGCAGACCTAATGACATGGCGATAGGGGCCATGGGTTTGAGCCTGGCCATGCTGTCGCTGAACAGTCAGGGTCCAGAGTCCTGAATCTGTATTGCGCTGTAATGCCGTCACCCTGGCCCCCATCTGGAGAGAACCTCCGAGCTTCTGGATCTGCGTTGCGGCCGCTTCCCACATCATGCCTGGCCCAAGCCTCGGATAGCGAAAAGATTTGATCAATGTTTTAATGACATCCTCTCGACCAGTGCTGGAACCTGGAGACGCAGGAGCAAATAAACTGGACCAGGCCGCTTTTGAAAGGGAGAGACCCTTGATGCGCTGAGCAGCCCAGTCTGCGGAAATAGTGTTACAAGGGATACCCCATACCTTTTCTGTATATGTTTTAAAGAAAGTGCGGTATAAACGATGCCCGAACTGATTGGTTACCCAGTTTTCAAGATTCGAAATATCAGGCAGGGGCTTAAGTTTGCGTTTGATATAGGAGCCGATGCACAACATGGCCTCCCTTTTGCCCAGATTTTCAATGACCTGACTTGCTTCTAAGGGATATTGATAGTATTTACTCTTATAGAAGATGCGCGAAAGACGATCACGAGTAATCATATCGTTGGGTAGAAGCTCACTCCATAGGTCTTCAACTTCGCTGGATTTAGAAAAAAAACGATGGCCGCCTATATCAAATCGAAAACCTTTGTAAATGACTGTACGCGAAATTCCGCCGACGTAGGTGGAATCGGCTTCCCAGATTTCGGAAAGGATACCAGCTTTGGCCAGGAGATAGGAAGCTGATAAACCGGCAGGACCTGCACCGACAACGGCTACGGGATGTTGGTTCATAACCGTTGTGATACTTGCCTACCATCGCCAAACCTTATCATCATAGCCATCAGGTTGTGATGTTCAAGGTCCCCACCCATATTGACACGTGCGCGATTGCAGAACGTCATCCAGCCACCAGAGCTCTCCAGTGCTCGCATGAACCAGCCCCAGGAAAAGAAACATGGGAACCGTCATGGGACGCCCATGGGTGAGGGGATGGTCCCTGGGCTGAAGATTGGCGAATTCATACAGGCGTTCTTCGATCATTCCAGAAATCCCAGCCCATGGCAATCAGGATGGCTTGTCAACACAATTACAGAGTACTCTGCCCATGCTCTCCTGCCTCAGCTGCCGCAGATTGAGGGTGAAGAAAGTTTCACTCTTACGGGGACAGTGATTTGTAGATTGCATTATACGAAGCCTGGCAAGATCTCCGTAGCGAAATAGGCAATACGCTCAGGTAAGGCGCTACGCTATCACCATTTTTTGCTGCTTTGGCCTCCAATTTCCCCAATGGCAGCCAACCTATCCCCCCAAAGGAAATGGCGGTCAAGGGCTTGGCTAGCCTTAACTCTTCACAAAAAAAGCCGTTGAGAACCAACGGCTTTTCGATGTCAACTTGATGAGTTTGGGGCTAAGAGTAATGGTGCAAAGGAGTAGAGTTGAGAGTTAAGAGTGTCACCCATTCCAGGCGACTTGCCGGTGAGTCAGGCTAAACATGGCTTGAATCAAGGGGCAGACGCTTGTCATTCCTTGCCTGAAGCCTCTCGATCCGTTGCCGTTACACAAGTACTGGCACCTGGGCCGCCCCCGCCTCCTGGAACCACAGGCGTTCATTGCGCACATCCACCGCGATGGTGGAGCCAGGTGCAAAGGTACCGGCCAAGATCGCCTTGGCGATGGGTGTTTCCAGCTCCCGCTGGATCGCGCGCTTAAGCGGACGAGCACCATAGACCGGGTCGTACCCAACGCCCGCAAGCCAGTCGAGGGCCTCGCCATCGAGTCGCAAACCCAGCTTTTTCTCCTCCAACCGCTTTGCCAGCCGCTTCACCTGCAGCTCCACGATCTGCCGCAACTCCTCAGCCTTGAGGCTGTGGAAGATGATGGTTTCATCCAGGCGGTTAAGGAATTCTGGCCGGAAGTGGGTGCGCAGGGCATCGTTGACGCGCTTCTCCATTTCCGCGTGGCGGGCAGGATCGCCAGCCAAATCCAAAATCGAAGCGCTGCCGATGTTGCTGGTAAGAATCAGCACCGTGTTGGTGAAATCCACCGTTCGGCCCTGGCCATCAGTGACACGGCCATCATCAAGGATCTGCAGCATCACGTTGAACACATCCGGGTGGGCCTTCTCCACCTCGTCAAAGAGGATCACTGCATAGGGACGCCGCCGCACGGCTTCCGTCAACTGGCCCCCTTCCTCATAACCCACATAGCCCGGAGGTGCGCCAATCAGGCGGCTGACGGCGTGCTTCTCCATGTATTCGCTCATGTCGATGCGCACCATCGCCTCCTCGGCATCGAACAATTGGGAAGCCAACGCTTTGCTGAGCTCCGTTTTGCCCACACCGGTGGGTCCCAGGAAGAGGAAGCTGGCGATCGGCCGGTTGGGATCGCTCAAGCCTGCCCGCGAACGCTGGATGGCATCAGCCACGGCCGTAACGGCTTGCTGCTGGCCAATCACGCGGGTGTGCAGCTCATCTTCCAGGTGGAGCAGCTTGTCCATCTCGCTCTGCACCAGCTTGCTCACCGGAATGCCGGTCCACTTGGCGATCACCTCGGCGATGTCATCTTCGGTGACCTCCTCGCGCAGCAGGGTTTTCCCTCCTTGGCCTTGATTGAGCTCGGCTTCTTTGGCGGCCAGTTTGCGATTGAGTTCCCCGAGTGTGCCGTATTCTAATTCAGCAGCTTTGTTCAGGTCGTAACTGCGCTTCGCCTGCTCAATCTGCAACTGCACTTGCTCGATCTCCTCCTTCAGCGCCCCTAGCTCATCAATGGCGCCTTTTTCTTTTTGCCATTGCGCGTTCAGGGCGCTTTGCTGCTCGCCCAGCTCGGCGAGCTCCTTCTCAAGTCGCTCTAACCGATCCTGGCTGGCCACATCCGATTCGCGCCCGAGGGACAGCTTTTCCATTTCCAACTGCAGAATGCGGCGATCCAGCTCATCAATCTCCTCAGGTTTGGAGGTGATCTCCATTTTCAGGCGAGCGGCCGCCTCATCCATCAAATCAATGGCCTTGTCGGGCAGAAAGCGATCGGCGATGTAGCGGCTGGAGAGCACGGCGGACGCCACGATCGCGTTATCGGCAATGCGCACGCCATGGTGCACCTCATAACGCTCCTTGAGGCCGCGCAGGATGGAGATCGTGTCCTCCACAGTGGGTTGGTCGACAAAGACCTGCTGGAAGCGCCGCTCCAGGGCAGGATCTTTCTCAATGTGCTGGCGATGTTCATCCAGGGTGGTGGCGCCAATGCAGCGCAATTCACCGCGAGCCAGCATGGGTTTGAGGAGGTTGCTGGCATCCATGGCGCCACCTGTGGCTCCGGCTCCCACCACGGTGTGGATCTCATCAATAAAGAGCACAATCTGGCCCTCTGAGGCTGTCACCTCCTTGAGCACGGCCTTCAGCCGCTCCTCGAATTCGCCGCGGTATTTGGCCCCAGCGATCAAGGCGCCCATGTCGAGGGCGATCAATTGGCGGTTTTGCAGCGCTTGCGGCACATCGCCATTGACGATGCGCTGGGCCAACCCTTCCACAATCGCCGTCTTTCCTACGCCAGGTTCGCCGATCAGCACCGGGTTATTTTTTGTGCGGCGACTGAGGATCTGGATCGTGCGGCGGTTTTCCTCATCTCGTCCACTCACGGGATCCAGCGTGCCGTCACGGGCCGCCGTGGTCAGG
>JBKCVY010000278.1:0-4262 GCA_046317475.1 Cyanobacteriota bacterium
GGCCTGGAGGGGGTTGGGGCCAGCAGGGGCCAAAGTTGATCGATCTCCAGGTGGCGCTCCGCCAGCTGGCTCCACTCCTCCATGCGGTCGAGCAGATCGGTCAGTTCGTGGGGGGGCAGCAGGCCGAGATGGCGCGAGGGCAGATCAAAGGCGCGGTGGGTGGGAAGCACGCCCAGAACGGCAACGTCAATGGCCGCCAAGGCCTCCTTGAGCAGGGCCCGATGGCGTTGGCTCCCCACCCGATTGAGCACCACCCCCGCCAACTGCACCCGGGGGGGGCCATGGTCACGAAATCCCCTGACCAGAGCCGCCACGGAACTCGCCTGGCGGGAGGCCTCCACGACCAGCACCACAGGAAGGCTCAAGAGCTGGGCCACATGGGCCGAACTCCCATCAGGGGTGGGACCGCGGCCATCAAACAGGCCCATCACCCCCTCCACCAGCACGCGATCCGCCGGAGCGGCATGCCACTGGAACTGGTTCCTCACCCAGTCCTCCCCGCAGAGGAGGGGATCAAGGTTGCGGCAAACAGACCCAGACACCTGAGCCAGGAGCTGGGAATCCAGATAGTCGGGACCAACCTTGAAGGTCTGCACCCGTTCGCCCCGACGACGGCCCAGGGCCGCCAAGGAGAGCGACAGGAGGGTTTTGCCACTGCCGCTGCACGGCGCGGCGATCAAACAGCTCAAGACCGGGCGAACCCCCTGGCTCCAAGGGCGGTGGGCAGCAGCTTGGCCGCCAGTGGCGCGGCGGACGCCAGCAGGGGGTTGGTGGAATCGTGGCCGCCGCCGAGGAGCCGGGCCATTTCCTTTTCCTCACTTTCTTCCGGCAGGGGCACCACCTCTTCCGCCAGCTCCATGGCCGCCATCCCCCCCGCCTCCAGTCGCATGCAGCCCCCACTTTCCGAGCAGAGAATCACGCAGAGGGGTGGACGGTGCTCGGGATGGCAAATCAGGCGCAGGCCCACGATGGCTCCGGGATGGGCCTTGGGAACCCCCACCGGCACGGGCATGAGGCGAAACCGCACGGTCTCCCCATCCGTCCGTTGGAATTCAGCGGCGATTCCGGCCGGTGCCCCGTTCTCCAGCACGGGGTAGGACGTGTCCAGATGCCAGCCGAGCCGATCGGCCATCCAGGCGGCCAGCAACAGCCCCTTGACCGGATGGTCCCCCTCCACATCGATGTCCAGCTGCACGACGTGCTGGAGAGCGTCCCGTCTGGAGGGGGGATCAAACACCATCGCTAGCGATTCGCGCCAGCTGCGCAAGCGCAACCAATTGAAGTCATTCACCGCTTGGCCAAGGCTGATGCGTTTCACCAGGACATCCAGACAGCGCTCCGGTTGGCCAAGGGAGGTGTCAATCACCAACCGTCTTGGAGGTGGAGCCAGGGCCTCCAGCACTTCAATCGGTTCGTTCAGGCTGCTGTTCCACCACACCCAGCAGGGCAGATCGTCTCTCACCAGGGGCTGCACCATGGGCATGGCCTCTCGCAAGGCGCCCAAGCTGCCGCGCAACACCACCACATCGCCGCAGGCCGCTCCCGCGCCCCCTTCCTCCGGGAGGGGGCAGTAGGCCGCCACAAGGGTTTCCAGGGGTTTGCCCTCATCGAGGGTTGGGGCCAAGGTGATCAACCGCCGGGGCATGTAGGTGCTGATGGCGCTGTCCACAAACTGACCACGCAGGTCTTGGGCTTCGTGGCGGCCTGGCTGTTGCCCCAGGCCCCATGTCAGTCCAGGGTCCATGGGGGCGGTGCTGGGGGGCAGGCCGAGGGTGGCGACCATGTCGCGAGCGGAGGCCAACACGTCGGCCCGATCGAGGCCAATGATGGGTCCATCGACCCGGCCAATCCTCACCAGGTGTTGTTCCAACCAGGAGGGTTCCCAAACCACAAGGGTGAAGGTGGCGGCGCCTGATGCCCCCTCCAACCCTTGTTGCCAGAGCTGCTGAAGGTAGGGAACCACCTCAACCGGCGGAATCTGAAGGGGGGCTTGGAGCGTGAGTTGGGCATACATGGCGGGAAATGGAAAATGGCGTGTGGGACGAAGCTCAGGGTCTGCGCCAGATCAGGCCGTCCTCGGCCAGCATGTTGTCGGAGGCGCCTGGTCCCCAGGTGCGGGCTTCGTAGGGATGGACGGGCAACTGCCACGGGGCGTCTTCGATCAGTTCCAGGAGTGGGGTGTAAAGGCGCCAAGCCGCCTCCACCTCGTCGCTGCTGGTGAACAGGGTGGGGTCCCCCAACATGGCATCCGCCAGAAGCCGTACATAGCCCTCATCGGAGGGTTCGCCAAAGGATTCGTCGTAGCTGAAGGCCATGTCAACGGGGCGACTTCGCATCCCGGATCCCGGGGCCTTCACCTCAAATTTGATTTCAGCCCCTTCGTCCGGCTGAATGCGAAGGATGAGCTGGTTGGGTGTGGGGGCCCCGCCTGCGGCATCAAAGAGGTGAACCGGTGCCTCGCGAAAGGTGAGCACAACCTCGCTGAGCCGTTTGGGCAGGCGTTTGCCCGTGCGCAGATAGAAGGGCACCCCTTGCCATCGCCAATTGTTGATGAATAACTTCATCGCGACATAGGTTTCCGTGGTGCTGTTCGCGTTCACGCCGGGTTCCTGCCGGTAGCCAGGAAGGGGTGTGGCTGTGGTGCCGCCGGCGCTGTACTGGCCGCGGACACAGCATTTCCAGGCCTCGGTGTCATTGGCAAGGCGGGCGGCCTGGAGGACTTTGGCCTTTTCATTGCGAATGGCCTCCGGATCAAATCGCCCGGGGGGTTCCATGGCCGTTAGCGCCAGGATCTGTGTGAGATGGTTTTGCACCATGTCGCGCAGCGCTCCCGCGGTTTCGTAGTATCCAGCCCGTTCTTCCACGCCAACGGTTTCAGCGGCGGTAATTTGAACATTTGAGATATAATTCCTATTCCATAAAGGCTCAAAGATCGTATTAGCAAAGCGCAATACAAGGATATTTTGAACTGTTTCCTTGCCGAGGTAATGGTCGATGCGGAAAACCTGGCTTTCCTTAGCGCAGGCCTGGACGATTTTGTTGAGGGATTGGGCGCTGCCATAGTCCCTGCCAAAGGGCTTTTCAATGACCACGCGACTGCGCTCCGCATCTGCTAGCAGGCCGGCCGCGGCTAAGGCTCGACAACCACTGCCATAAAACTCTGGTGAAACGGAGAGATAGAAGGTGCGGTTGCCGCGGGTGGCCTGGAGACGATCTAGACCCTCCAGCCGATCAGCCAGCCGCACAAGGTGTTCGCTTTGTTGAAGATCAACGGGCTCGTAGAACAAGCTTTCGCTGAACTGTTCCCAGGCGAGCTGGTGATCGGAAATCTCGGATTGCATGGCCTGGGTCATGCGTTGACGAAACTCGTCGTCGCTCCATGGCCGCCTGGCGCATCCCAAAACGGAAAACTCGCTGGGAAGACGCCGCTGTCGAAACAGCTCAAAAAGGGCGGGAACCAGCTTGCGGTGGGTGAGGTCGCCACTGGCCCCGAAGATAACCAGGCATTGGGGAGGAATCACCCTCTCCTGGCGAAGCCCCACCCTGAGGGGATTGGTCAAAAGCGCTGTCATGGCGGTTCGGCCGGTACCTCTTGTTTAACGAGACCACGGCCAAAGCGCCGCCAACGGACCACCTCCAGATTGGTTCTGTGTGGGAACTCTGATCAGTACGTTTCCACGTGCCAACGTTCCTGCTTCTTGAGGGCAGGGCGGAGTTCGGACCAATTGAGGCCCTTGGCGGTGGCTGCGGCGGTCATGGCCTCGTCAATGCCGGGCTCCATCCCCTTGAGACCACACATGTAGACGTGGGTTTTCGAATCTTCAATCATGGAGAAGATTTCATCCGCATGCTCAAGCACCCTGTCCTGAATGTACATCCGGCCACCGGAAGCATTATTTTGTTCCCGACTGATCGCTTTGGTGTAACGGAAATTCTCAGGGAAGGCTTGGAGATAGCTTTGGAAGTCATCTTCGTATAACAGATTCGGAGTTGTCGGCACACCCATGAACAGCCATGCCTTGCCACGGAATTGATAGTCGGAATTTTTTGCCCGTTCCTGGGGATCAAACATCCGTCGCAAATAGGCGCGCATGGGAGCAATGCCCGTGCCGGTGGCCAACATGATGATGTTGGCCTCCTCGTCGGCGGGCAGAAGCATTTCTTTGCCAACGGGGCCTGTGATCTTGACCTTGGCACCCGGCTCGATGTCGCAGAGGAAGGTGGAGCAGACACCGTTGATGGTTTCGCCATCTTTCTCATAC
>JBKCVY010000279.1:0-3530 GCA_046317475.1 Cyanobacteriota bacterium
CATATCAAGACCGCTATGGCACAGCCGACTGCGTGTGAGTTTGGCAGCCATTCGCGAAGGATTCTCGTGGTGGATCCCCATGCCACCTTGCGCACCGTCCTGGCCCCACGGGTGCGACAGGACGGCCATCTCGCCGCCGCCGTGGGAACGGCGCGGGAAGCCCTGGACATCTGTCAAGGACAGGCTCCCCACCTGCTGGTGAGCGCCGAATTGTTGGAGGAAATCTCGGCCCTCCGGCTCGCCGCCCAGCTCCATTGTCCCGTCATGGTGCTCACCGCCCGCTCCGGTTCGGAACCGGTGGTGTCCCTCCTCGATGCTGGGGCGGATGACGTGTTGCGCAAGCCCTTTGGGCTCGAAGAATTGGCCGCCCGCTGCCGCACCTTGCTGCGGCGCAGCGGCTCGGGCCTGCAGGAACGGGTGTGCGTGGGGCCCCTGGAGGTCCATCTCCTGTTGCGGCAAGTCACCCTGCGCGATCAGCCCGTGGAACTCAGCCCCAGGGAATTTGCCCTGCTCTGCGCTCTGCTCATGCCCCCCGGCGTCGTGCGCACCCGCCAGGAGTTGTTGCGGATGGCCTGGCCTCCCTTCAGTGGCGGCCCACGCTCCGTCGACACCCAGGTGCTCACCCTGCGCCGGAAGCTGGAGCAGGCCGGATTGGGCGAGGGTGGGGGCATCGAAACCATGCGCCAGCAGGGCTACCGCTTCAGCTTGGACACCCTCCCCGACCCGGAGGACATTCCCGCCAGCAAGCCAGCGGTCCTGATGCACCAAACCAACGGCAGCTTGCTCAACCAGCCCTCTGGTTGAGCCCCCTTCCACCTGGCCTCGCTCAGTGCCGAACCAGGGCGGTGATCCCTTCCCCCACCAACAGCGCCACGCCCATGACCGCCAGCAGCTGGTAGGTCCACGGCGGGCTGATGCGCCCCACATCAGCGGTGGAGAGGCCGGTGTGGGCGGAGAACTGAGCTAAAAAGTCCTCGAAGCGCTCCACCCGTTGGGGCAGCAGGTAGGCCTGGCCCCTTCCGCTCGCGCCCGCCCCAGGGCCCAGCCTCGCGCGGACATAGAACACCCGTCCCCCCTGGCTTGTGGCCACTGGCGTCAAACCCGCCACCTCGGACCACTGGAGCCGCCAGCCGCGCCGCAGCCACCAGCCACACCAGGCGGGATGGGCGACACGCAAGCCGTCGGCATCCACCTCCACCTGTTCGCTGGTGAGGGCCACCAGGCCAGCCAAGCCAAAGACGACGCCCCCCCAGAGCGCCGGCCGCCATTCGGAGGGGGCGATCCAGGGCAGCGGCAACACCAGGGCGAGATAGAGCACCAACAGGGTGAGGCGGATCAGGGGCGCCATGCCGTAGGTCCGCCGTTCAGGGGTGGCGGTGGTCATCGGTCCTCAGGGGAGCCGGGGAGGGGTTCCAACGCGGTGGACGGGGTGTAGGCCCCGCCGAACACCTCCCGCTCCCGTCCCTTCCAAAACTCCCCCAGCCGCATCAAGTCGGCATGGGCCTCCCGCACGCTCCGGTCGTAGTCCTCCGGAGGCATGCTGTCCTTCTGTTCGCGCAGCTTGCTGATGCGCAGCAGATGCCACATCCAGGGTTTGCCCAATTCGCCGCGGGCTTCCAGGTAGCGGGCCAGATCGTTGGAACTGGGCAGGGGCGAGGGGTTCATGGCCTTCGACGCAGGGGATGAGCCGCCACCCTATGGACAGCGGTGGCCAGGCGCGAGGGAACGGGACCCGGGCGCCCGTGACGGGTGTAGACCATGGGGATGACGTCCAGCCCAGCCCAGGATTCGGAGCACCATCTGCCGGCGGATCTGCCGCGTGGGCACCTGCCGGAGGGCGGCATGCGCGGCGATGTGGCCTATGAGCTCATCCGCGCCCATCTGCTCCTCGATGGCAGCGCCCGGCTGAACATGGCGACCTTTGTGGGCACCTGGATGGAGCCCGAGGCCCGCCAGCTGATGCAGGACTGCGCGGAGAAAAATCTGATTGACAAGGATGAATATCCCCAAACCACCGATCTGGAACAGCGCTGTTTGACGATGCTGGCGGACCTCTGGCACGCCCCCGATCCGTCGGACGCGGTGGGGGCGTCCACCACCGGCTCCAGCGAGGGGTGCATGCTGGCCGGGCTGGTGATGCGCTGGCACTGGCGGCGCCAGCGGCGGGCGGCCGGGGTGGATCACGGGCGGCCCAACATCGTGATGGGAGCCAACCGCCAGGTGTGCTGGGACAAGTTCTGCGCCTACTTCGATGTGGAGCCACGCTTCCTGCCCCTGGCTCCGGGGCGGCTCCACTTGACGGCGGAGGGCGCGGCGGCCCTCTGTGATGCCAACACCATTGGCGTGGTGGGGGTGTTGGGGAGCGTGGTGGATGGCGGCTACGAGCCGATCGAGGAGATCGCCGCCGCCCTGGATGGCCTGGAATCCCGCACGGGCGTGTCCATTCCCCTCCACGTGGACGCGGCCTCCGGAGGCTTCGTGGCGCCGTTCCTCACGCCAGGCTTGCGCTGGGATTTCCGCTTGCCTCGGGTACGGTCGATCAACGCCAGTGGCCACAAATACGGCGGCGTGCTGCCCGGTGTGGGCTGGGTGCTGTGGCGTTCGGACGCCCTGCTGCCCAAGGACCTGCGGTTTGATGTCAACTACCTGGGGGGGATCACGCCAACGATTGGCATGAATTTCTCCCGCCCTGGCGCCCAGGTGGTGGCCCAGTATTTCAACTTTCTCCACCTGGGCCGCCGGGGCTACGCCAGACGGATGGAGGCGCTGGAGGCGATCGCCTGCCATCTGGCTGATGGCCTGGCCGCCCTGCCGCCCCTGCGGTTGGTGAGCCATCCCCGGGGGCAATTGCCGGTGTTTTGCGTGGAGCTCGACACCGCCCAGACGGGCTGGACCGTCTTCCATCTCTCCGACAAGCTGCGGGAGCGGGGCTGGCTGGTGCCGGCTTACACGCTGCCCGAAGGCCAGAGCGAGCGGGCCGTGCTGCGCTTTGTGGTGCGGGCCGGCTTCAGCCGGCACCTGGCGGAAGAGCTGTTGGAGGATGTGGAGCGTGCGGTGGCCTGGTTCAAGGGATTGGATGGCCCGATGCCGGAGGGGCAGGAGCCGCCTACCCTGTTTCACCACTGAGCCGGGACGGCAACGGAGATAACGCTGCAGGGCTGGGAAGGCAACGGAGATAACGCTCCAGGACTGGGAAGGCAAAAAGGGTGGTCCTTGAGGGCGTCTCCATGGCTTTCCCTTTGGGTTACCGCTGCCTCGGTCGATCGGAAGCCCTGTCCCTGACAGGCCAGGCCATGGAGCCCCGCCGAGCCCTGACCTGCCCCCCCGAGCGGTCCACGGGCGGGCATGGTTGGGCCCCCAGGCCTAGGGGGAGGAGTGGCGGGTGAGCCGCTGCAGTTGGCGGGTTTCCAGGGCCAGCACCCGGCGGGCGAAATCCGGATCCCGCTCCAGCGTGGTGTCGAAGGAATCGACAGGCACCGCCAGCACGCGGGTTCCGGGGATTTCGGCCACGATGGTGCTCTCCGTGGCGC
>JBKCVY010000280.1:0-4159 GCA_046317475.1 Cyanobacteriota bacterium
CTCTATTGGGACAGGCTGCATCCCACCACGCGGGGCCATGCCCTCTTTGCCCAGGGGATGGCCCAGGCCCTGGGCGTGCCGGGCCCCCTTCCGATCATCGGAAGTGTCACCCTTTTCGGCTGGAGCCGCAAGCTGCGCCAACGTGTGCGGTGTTCCTTGGCCCCCTCGACCTGAGAGCGCTAGAGCGGATTTCCCCCTTCAGCTTCTCTTCTTCCATACCCGGAGCTGGGCTGGAGGCGTCCCGCGAGAGGTGTTCAATTCCCACCCTCTTCTGCAGGCTTGCTGCTGGAGGGACATTCTCACAGATTAAGGCCCGGACATTACCGGAAGGGAGGGTAGAAATTGCGGGAGGTAGGGCTAGCCAGCACCGCGCTCACGCAGACGCGTTAACGCGCATCGGGATGTCCGCCGCAGCCAGGACCATGTTGCGTTGGTGACTCGTCAGGGCCGCTGGCATCCCCGGCATCTGGCCATGGGCGCCTGGGTGGCCAGCCCCCCGTCCCATCAGCCGACGAGCTTGTCGTGCCAGCCAACTTCATGGCGCTAAACGCGGACCTACGGCAAGGAGGCCGTAAGAACCAGGTGAGGCAGCTCAATGGATCGACGTTCTGGCCAACAGACTTGGCGCAAGATCGTTGGGTTGGAGCCCCGGTGAACGGGACTCAGGTGGGCTCGATCAGACCCTGGGTGATCAGGCGCAGGGCGGTTGTCAGACAGCGAAAACTGGTCGGGGACCAAAAGCGGCTGTCGCTTGACAGCGACAGCTACTCTCTGACGCTGGCTGGAGTTGCCAGCCAGTGCGCTTCTGGAATCAGGCAGGAGATGCGCTCATCACAAGCGGTCTATGCCTGAGATGCAAGCGGGAATCGAGCTGCCGTCAAGGGTTCAGCAGGCCCGGTGTTCAAGATGAGCTGTCCCACCCTCTGAACGAATAAAAGAAAAGTAGCAAGCGATACATCCGAGAGCGCATAAAACGAATAAGTAGATATAGTGATTGTTTTTTTAAGTAATGTTAGACAAACAAATTTCTCGGCTGGCCACTCTGATCGTACTTGGCTCTTCGGTTATCCTGGATTTGTGTGCCAGTAAGGCCTCCGCATCTGTCATGTTCTCCTTCCAGGAGGTGGGAGGTTCAGTTCTGATGGAAGCATCCGGCACCTTGAATACTTCCCTGTTAATCCCTGTTATCCCTTACGGTTGGGGGGGCAGGCGTCGAGACCAACATCCCTCCTGATTCTGACATCATGGGAGATACAACTATGGGGAGCATAAACACAGCCTTTGGCTTTAGTTCCGGTACAGACCTCAGCAGCTGGGTTGGCGATATGTTTACATCTTCCTACTTTTTTTGGAATACGATTGGTTCAACCCAGTTTACTACATATTTTGGAAGTAATTTGCGGAAGACCCCTGGCATTGGCATTGGCGCTGAAGACCTTGTTGGCGTCAATCGGACTCCTGATAACTCCTGGATTAAACCAGGTACATTTGCCAGTTTAGGTCTTACCCCAGGCACTTACTCCATCGTTGACGCTGCTACGAACGAGGCGATCACTATCCAGATAGGGAATGCCACCCCAGCCCCCGTCCCCGGCCCCCTGCCAGGTTTTGGCGTCGCTGCAGCATTCGGCATGAGCCGCAAGTTGAGAAACGGGATGAAGGCACACTCACGAGGTGTGCTCAAATGACAATTTGAGCACACCTTGGTGCTTGGAAGCTCTGCCAAGGTAGCCTTTCAGCTGGTGGGACGAAGACCATGATCTATTGAAGTGCAGGGGCTTTGACCTGACTCCTGGTGATTTCACTTCAACCAAGAAGCCGCCTGGAGGTTGCCAGAGGCTAAAGTTAACCATTGTCGAAGCAGTATAGACACCACTGATAGTGTCTTTGGCTTCACTGTACGCTATGCCCAACCTCTGGGTTTCTAACGAATGTTAAGTCCCCAGAGATGCATTTTGTGCGTGCTGATTGACTCCAATGCAGCAGTCGCTGGAACGACCAACCGCCCCCATGTTCTGGTCGTTGCGTGGCGTTGCGGCTGCCGGCCCCCTGGCGCTCCATGCCCTGGTCCGCTCCCCCAGAGCGGATCAGGGCATGGAGCTGGGACGTGAGGGCTCAGATCCAACTCAAGGATTGCCTACTTTCGTCAGATGGTGCAGGCTGGTTCAGGGGTGGTTGACATCTTGGAGCGCTTGTCGACTCCTGAATTGGTGCTGCCACCCCTCCTTTTGACACCTTTGGGAGCTTCCAGCTATCTCCCCGGGTTTGAGCATTGGACGCTGCGCTGAGCCCTGCGGCGCAGGCTCGCCAAATGCCTCAGAACTGGACGATGACCGGCCGCGAGCGAGGCTGGCCACCAGAGCGGGAGAACCGCTGGCGCCAGGCCGAGGGCACTGCTTGGAAACACCCGGACAAGTGGGGGCGGGCCGGGTGGAGGCGAGTGTTGCTTCCAAGACGCGCTCCGCCGGAACCCCTCAGGGGTCGCCTACAGGCGGAAACAGCAGCCGCAACGAGGCCTGACGAGACGCATCCGTTTGCGCCTGCACCTGCAGAAAAGCCGCTTCCCGCAGTCGTCTCTCCGCCGATGAACCGGCGTGCATGGCCGCCCCTGACTGGGCGACCAAGGCGGCCTGCGCACCACGCAGGGCCAAATCTAAGGCTCGCGCCCGTAGGCGGCGATGCTCGGCCCTCAGTGCAGGAGTGGTCGCGGGGCTGTTGTCAATCAGGGCGTAGGCCATGCGGCGCAGCCGCTCTCCCTCTAGGGCCAGCGCCCACGCCAATCGCACCGCGAGCCCGTCGCCGCTGCGGATGCCGAGGCCATGGAGATCGGCGATGGCGCCCCGCAGGCATCCAAAGACAACGGGGCTGACACGGCAAACCGAGGCGGCATCCGCCGCGCTCCACGTCTCCATCGCCTCCACAAAAAGCACCTGGCTGTCGGGCACCACAACACTTTCAAAACGCGCTGGACGGGTGTGGGTGCCGCCCATGGCGAGCAGCCGCAATGGTTCCCCCAGGGTCAGGCCAGGTGGGGGTGGCTGACCTGAGGCGCCCGCTGGCAGCAGCAGCCCCACGACGCGATCACCGTTCCCATCTCTACAGCGCACGCAGATCAGCGCCAGATCGGCGATGTCCCAGGAGGTGATCCAATCGAGTTGTCCCTCCAGCCGCCAACCCTCCGCCAGGCGTGAGGCCATGGGGTTGGGCGGTCCTGGCCGGCGCAGGTGGGCAAAGGCTACGGCCGCCAGTGCCTGGCCGCTCGCCAACGACTCAAGCCAGCGTCGTCGCAGCGCGTCAGCGGCCGGCGCCTCAGCCGTGGAGATGGCGTCCCGCAGGCGGCGCAGGGGCATCTGGTGCTGCAGCCAGCAGAAGGTGAGGGAGCCATCGGCCATGAACAGCCTCTCCGTCAAGTCCCGCTGCAGGGAGGGAGGCTCAAGGGGCAGGCCGTGCAGGCCATTGGCGGCCAGGGCCGCGAAAGCGTGTCGCGCCACGCCATCCCGATCGCTGGCGGCCGCCGCCGCGGTGATCGCTTCCAATAATGGCTTGTGGCGTTCAGGCAGGGCCTGTCCATCGGGGCCGAGGATGTCCAGCTTGGGTGTGGGGGGCGGGGTGGGGCCATTTTGAGGGGCCGACTGCAAGAGCCATGCGCATCGACTGCCTCGATCACCTGGTGCTCACCGTCACGGACGTGGAGGCCACAATCAGCGTTTACACCAGGATGTTGGGCATGGAGGTCGTCGCTGCCTTGGCGATTGGCTGAGCTGATTCTTCATGGCCCGCCTCGCCGATGGCTCTGCTGGCGTCCCCAAACGCCACAGGGAGTCCCGCGGAAGCTCTGGACAGTGCGGACGCCATGGCCCATGCGGAAGCTCTCGAACCGATCCCCGGCGAAACCCGCCATTGGCTAGGCCTGTGGCGCCTCCAGGGCGGCGATGCCAGCGGCGCCGTGACGTGCCTTGCGCCGCTGGTCGACCGCCAACCACTACGCCACGGTTCCTTCCTCCAGCTGGGCTTGGCCTTATTGCCCCTTGGCCACAACGCCGCTGAGGCGGCCTTCAGCCGTGCGTCCCCGTCCCACAACCCCACCGTTCTGCGGCTCCGGGCCCAGAGGGTGAACGACCACAACGACTGGCAGGAGCCGATTGCCGTGCTGGAGCGC
>JBKCVY010000281.1:0-2991 GCA_046317475.1 Cyanobacteriota bacterium
CACCACCCGCCAGCCCCCGCCCCCCAGCGAACCGCTGGGGTTCCTGCGCCAACAACTCGGCCTCCGCGAGGTGGCCCTGGCGCGGGGCCAGCGCCAATCTGCCCTGGAACAAGCTCCCCTACCCGCCGTGTTGTGGCGCTACGGGCTGATCACCCTGGACCAGCTCGATCAGGTGCTCAGCTGGCAGGACAACCAGCTGTAGGGCGTCCGAGGGGGTTCGCCCCTCGGAGCGTCGGGATTGATACCCGATGGGAGGGATGCCTCAGTAGACGATCAGCGATTCGGCGGGCACGGCCTCCGGCAATTTCTCACGGCCATTGAGGCCGCTCAGCTCCACCACGAAGCTGAAGCCCGCCAACTGTCCCCCCGCCAGCTCCACAAGCTGGCCGCAGGCCGCCGCCGTTCCCCCCGTGGCCAGCAGATCATCCACCACCAGCACCCGGGGCTGATCCTCGAATCCATCCGCGTGGATTTCCAAGCGGTCCTGCCCGTATTCCAGGGAATAATCCACGCCATGCACCACTCCGGGCAGCTTGCCGGGTTTGCGCACGGGGACAAAGGGGAGCCGCAGGGCCGTGGCCATGGCCATGCCCACAATGAAGCCCCTGGATTCGATCCCCACGATCAGATCGGGCTGCAACCGTTCGCATTGGAGGCCCAAGCGGCGCACCGCCTCCTGCCAGCCCCGGGGATCCCGCATGAGGGGTGTCAGATCACGAAACAAAATGCCCGGTTTGGGAAAATCTGGTATCTCCCGCACCCACTGTCGGAGATCGAGGGAGGGATCAGAATCACTCATGCCAGCAGGAAAGGATGACGGAAGGGCTGAAACGCTGGCATCATCGCAGCCATGGTCAAGACTTCTTCCGCTCCATCGGCCGTGCTGGACCCCCCGGTGCCCGACAGCTCCCTCCCATCCGCCGGCCCGCCCCTCCCCCGCAAGGGCCTGGAGCGTCTCGATCTGCTGCTCCTCTGCGTGGAGGCCCTGGATCTCAACGGTGGTGAAACCTTGGTGTGGATGGGCCACAACCTGGGCTTCGCCTCCCTTTTTCCCAACCGGGTGAGCTTGTGGAAACTGCGCTGTCACAACCCCCTGCGGCGGACCTGTCGGCGGGGCTCCCCGGAGGCGGTGGAAACCGAGGCCCTGATTCGGCTGCTCTGCGCCATGGCGGATCGCGTCTATCCCATGGTGCGCGGCTTGCTCTCCCGCCACGAACCCGCCGACCGGAATGAGCAGCACTGGCGCCTCTTCCAGGAACGGCTCAGCGAGTTGCTGAAGGAACGCATGAATCTGCGGCGCAGCAGCGTGCGGGCGTTGATGGATCCGGAGGAGGGCGCCGAACAGAGGCGGTCCCTGATCCAAACCCTGGCCCTGGCCGCCGGCGACGGTGGGGTGGACCGCCTGCGGGCCAGCCTGATGGACCCTGTTCCTTAGGCCTTCCGGCAGAGTGCGGAGATCCCCAGCCCGGTCATGAAACAGACGCTGACGTACCAGCCCCACATCTACGGGACCCATGCCTGCCGTCTGCGGGTGGAGGGGTTTCCGGATGTGTCCAGCAATCAAGCCAGCGGCGCCGTGGGGATCGTCACCGGCTGGAGCCTCGATTGGGTGGGCCATCCCCAACTGGAAGGACGGCGCGAACATCTGCAAGCCCTCATCGCCACCGTCATTCCCTATGCCCGAAACCTGCTGAGCGGGGTGGCGCGCGCCATGGGAGAGGGGGAGGACCCCGTCCGGATTGGACCGGATTCCAACGGTGGCCATCAGCTCCGCCTGCGCAGCAGCCAGCCGGACACCCCCCCCCTGGAACTGCGGCTGGACGACGCCGAGCTGGCCGATCTCGTGCGGGTGCTGGACCAATGCCGCCTGGACCCGCGCCTCCAGCTCCCCCTGCCGGTTCCCCCGGCCCTGCCCCTGCCCGCCCGGGAGTTGCGCCATCGGGTTCCCCTGCGGCGCCGGCTGGCCGCTCCAGTGGGGGGGCTGGCGGCCCTGGCCCTGGCGGCTGGCGTCAGCAGCCTGCTGCCCACGCCGCGGCCATCCGAAGGGGGGGGGCAGGCACGGGTCACGGAACGGGCCCTTCCCAACCAACCCGCGGCCTCCCCTCCACGGGCCGCCGCCAACGCCTCCAAACCGGAGGCCAAGCCCAGCCCTCCCACCCCGCCAGCCCAGGCCGCCCCGACGCGGGAGCGCCGGCTGGCGCTGCTGAGGCGCTGGTTGGAGCCGCGGCTCACCCTGACGACCCCGGGCCCGAGCGCCCAAACTTGGCAGCTCCTGGTCACTCCAGGGGGGGAGGTGGTCGGGGCGACTCCCATGGAGGGAACCCCGGGCCAAGGGCGGGCGGCCCTGGGCCTGCCCACCACGCCCGTGTCGCCAAACCCGCCCAGGGATACATTGCTGGTCCGCGGGGTGTTCCAACCCGAGGGATTCTGGGAATTTTCCCCGTGGTACGGCTGGTGAGTTCCCTTTCCCTTCGCTCCCGACACCCATGGCGATGACCTGGCCTGAACTCAGGCGCCGCGTGGCCCGGCTGGGCTCCGCCCTGGACGTGGTCGTGCGCAGCGACCCCGAGGTGTGCGGCCTGAGCGGCGACAATTTCCATCTCACCCTGCACCACGGCGGCCATGGGGACTGCACGGTCAACGACCTGTCCCTGATTGAGTGCCCCAACGAGCTGGTGCTGCTGGAATTTGAGCGTTGGATGCGGGGCGCAGGATATCCTCTCGACCTCTAACGCCCGACAGCCTGCCCAGCCCAGTCAGCCACGCCCCTCGCCAGGTCATGCGCCGCGGAACCATGCGTCAACCCACTCCCGAACGGAGCCGCTCGCTACACCTCCCCACCCCCGGGCAGTCCCAACGGACGCCCCCCGCCCCCCGGAGCCGGCCCAAGCGGCAGCGACGCCCCTCCCGGCTGAAACAACTCGGCATGGGCCTGCTGTGCGTGGCCGGGGCCACCTTGATTCTCGGGGGGTTGCTCACCCTGTCGGAACG
>JBKCVY010000282.1:0-2105 GCA_046317475.1 Cyanobacteriota bacterium
CGAACGGAGGGAATCAACTCCGCAAAGGGAAGGGCCACGCGGGTGAAGCCCTCCGGGGCCGTGTCGAATTCCTTCACCCAGCGCAGGCCCCCCGGGATCAGCTCCGTCAGACCGGCCACACCATCGGCGCAGGCGATGGCCACCTTGAAGCGTCGCCCCTCTCCCCAGAGGACCCATTCCAATCCGCGTGCCCTTGACAGGTCGAGGGGAGGGGAGAAGAGGGGCGAGCGCATGGAAATGAAGCCACCCCCCTCCTCCACCACCTCCCCGTCAAAGCGCAGGCCACCCGGACCAACCGTGCACAGGCCACTGCTCCGTCCTCCCATGATGGTGTCATTGAGGGCCTGCCATCCCGCGAAGCCTTCACCTTGCACCACGGTCTGGGGGGAAGGAGCGGGGGTGGTGGGTCCTGGTGCGGGGTCCATGGACGACGGGTGGTCCTGCGGGGGACCCATGGGTACCCACCAGTCTGATGGTGGCTTGGGAGCATCGGGGCCTGGAACGTCCTTCAGGCGACAACGCGATCGGGCAAGCCAGCGGCGGCCGCCGCGTCGGCCAAGATCAACACCTCGGCATGGGGCTGCACCAACCGGGCGGGCGTGCGCTCCGCGGACTCCTGGGCGTCCAGGAGTCGCTCCAGGGCTTGGCGCTTGCTGGCGCCACTGACCAGGAAAACAACCTTGCGAGCGGCCGAAAGCGTGGGAGCCGTAAGGGTGATCCGGGGCAGTCCCTTGCCCTCTCCGGTGGTTACCCAACGGTCGCGGACGTTGGGCGCCGCCGTACCCGGAAAGAGGGACGCGGTGTGACCGTCGTCCCCCAACCCCAGCAAGACGACATCAAGGGAGGGGGGCTCCCCTCCGCACAAGCGCACCAGCAGCGCTCCATAGCACTCGGCGCCGAGGGAAGGGGTCGCCAAGTCGGTGGGCACCGGATGAAAACTCGCCTGGCGCCCGGGCCCCTTGGCCAGGAGCGATTCGCGCAGCATCCGGGCGTTGCTGGAGGGATCTGCGGCATCAACCCAGCGCTCGTCCCCCAGAAGCACATCCACCCGATCCCAGGGCAAGTGCTCCTCGGCCAGACGGCCATAGGCCTCCCGTGGCGTGCTCCCTCCCGCCAAGGCGATGTGGGCCCGATCCCGTTCGGCCAAAACAAGGTCGATGGCGGAGGCGAGCTGTTCAGCGGCTTGGCGTGCCAGATCCTCGGCAGTGGGGGCAATGACAAGGTGATAGGTCGTCATGACAGCCACTCGGTGTGGAAGGATCCTGACTGATCCGTGCGCTCGTAGGTGTGGGAGCCGAAGCAATCCCGCATCGCCTGCACAAGATTTTGGGGGAGGCGGCCGGAGCGATAGCTGTCGATGTAATCCAAGCTGCTGCTCAGGCAAGGAAGGGGAATCCCGGCCAGGGCCGCCCCGGCGACCACCTGACGCAATCCAGGCAGACGGCGGTTGACCTGTTCAGCGAACCACGAATCGGTCAATAGGTTGGCCAGTGACGCATTGGCGGCATAAGCATTTTGAATGCGCTGCAAAAGTCGGGCCCGAATGATGCAGCCTCCCTTCCAGATTTGGGCAATGGCGCTCAAATCGAGGTTGTAGTTATGCAACGTGGAGGCTTCTCGCAACAGGGCCATTCCTTGGGCGTAGCTCGCCATGCACGCCAGGATGCAAGCGTCTCGCAACAGCGGCAGTCCCTCACCGGGATCACCGAGGGAGAAGGGGGCGGGTGTGGGCTCAGCCAAGATGGCGGCTGCGGCGAGCCGCTCCGTCCGCAAGGAGCTGAGGACCCTGGCATTCAAAGCCGCGTAGATGGTGGGGACGGGGACACCCATCTCAAGCGCGCTGATCACCGTCCACAAACCGGTGCCCTTTTGCCCGGCGGCATCGACGATCACCTCCACCAGATCCCCCCCGGATTGGGGATCCTTTGTCCGCAAACAGACCTCCGTGATTTCCACCAGGAAAGAGGCCAGCTCCTCGGTCTGGTTCCAACCGGCCAACACATCCGCCATGGCATCCCCCCCCATGCCGGCCACTCGCTTCATCAGGTCGTAAGCCTCGGCGAGAATCTGCTCAATGCCGTATTCGATGCCGTTGTGGACCGTTT
>JBKCVY010000283.1:0-3376 GCA_046317475.1 Cyanobacteriota bacterium
GTCCACCTCCGGAGATCGCCCCCGATCCCCCCAGCGACGCCGCGGACGATCCTCTGGCGGACCTGGCAACCCTGGTTGAGCCCGCCCTCCAGCGGGCCTGCCACCAGCACCGTGCCGTCCTGCTCCGTGGGGACCCGCAGGAGGTCGCCCTGCTGCGCTGCCTCTGGCGGGCCTACGGCGACGGCCTCAACCAGCGGGCCACCGCGGAGCGCTGCGGCTGCAGCCAGCCGATGGTGTCCCGCCGGCTGCGGCTCCAGCACCATGCCACGGCCATCGCCACCGCCGCGGCCCAAGCCCTGGGGCGCCGGCCGGGTTTCGCGGAGCGGCTCACCTCCGTGGAGGCCTGCGAGCGGCTCGTGGCCGCCCTGCGCGACCACCTGCTCGCGCCCCCTCCCGACGCTCCCCGGCCCCGCCTGGCGGATTGGCTGGCGCTCGCGCCCCCGCTTGACGCGGATCCCTGAGGGCCGCCGGCTCCGCCCATCCCTTTGGTCCCCACGCTCCACCCGTACCCCACACCATGCCTGCTCCCCTCACCAGCGACGACGACCCCCTGGTGCTGCCCCTGCCCGAGGATGCGCTCCTCCTGGCCGACCGGGCCCCCGCCGGCGCCACGCCCCGAGCCCTCGCCGTGCTCGCCCTGCAACACCACATGGCCGCCCTGGGGGTGTCCCTTCCCCTCGGGCCCACCCTGGCCCTGGAGGATCCCGAGCGCCTGCTGTCGCTCAACGGCTTCCGCGTCCAGCTCACCTGCGCCCCCTATGGCGCCGATAGCCTGCGCGCCGACAGCGTCCCCTGGCGACGGGCCGGGCAGGCGCCCCATTTCCTTCTGGCGGCCTGGGTGGAGGAAGATCTGGGGGTGGTGTGGATGCCCGGGGTGCTGACCAACGGCGAGGTGATCGATCAGGCCGCGGGGGGCGAGGGGCCGTTCGACCTGCCGCTGGAACGCTTCCAGGGCGGCGTGGATCGCCTGTTCACCCTGGCGGGCTTGCTCGATCCGGCCACCATGCCGCTGCGGGGTTTGGACGGCCGCGCGCCAACCCGTCCAAGCCAGGGCACCCTGGCACGGCACGTGTCGCCCCTGCCCATCGCCCCCTGGACGCGGGGTTGGATCGATGGGGCGCTGCTGGCCCTCGGCGCCAAGTTGCAACCCGTCGGCGGCGCGGTGTTTCGCGGCTCGTCCGCTCCCGCCAGCGCGGATGGGGCTGATCTGGCCATCCTCGCCATCCCCCTGGGGCTGGTGAACGGTGCCCTCTGCTGGGGCGAGGCCCGCGTTGGCGCCATCGAACGCTTCCAATTGCAGCTCATCGCCCGCGGCGACGCCCCGGCCCGCCCCAACGCCCTGCGGGTGCGTCTGGTGCCCCACCTGGCCGGCGATGTGCTCCCCAATGGCCTGCGCCTGGTGGCGGGTCACCGGGCGGTGGTGTCCGCCATCAGCCAGGGGTTGGAGTTGGAGGTGAGGGGCAACCGGGAACCCATCCAGATCGCGGTGGAATGGGGGGAAGATCAACTGCGCCTGCCCCCCCTCCTCCTTCCGCCCTCCGATCCGCCCGAGGTCCTCGCCGATCCCCATGCCGACCGTTGATCTGAGCCTGCAGCCGCTGGGTGGGCCGCACCAACCCCCCGGGGAGCTCGCGGCCCTGCTGGTGAGCCCCAGCCTGCAGGCCAGTTTCACCCTCACCCCCCCCGCGGCGTTGGGGGAGCGGTACCAGCGCTGGGCGGACACCTTCCTCCTGTACTGGGAGCAAAGGGCGGTCTCCTACTCCGCGGTGGAGCACTACGGCCAAAAGCTCACCAGCACCCTGCAGGCGTGGTACGCGAGCGGCGAATGGGCGCCCCTGCACCGGGCCCTGCGCCGCCATCCCGGAGCTCCCCTGCGCCTGCGGCTGGCGCCCTCCTTGGCGGCCATGGAGCTGTGGCCCTGGGAGGACCTGCCCCTGGATCGGGCCGTGTGGCGCCTGCCGCCCAGGGATCCCGCCCAGCCCACCGCCACCCAGCGGCAACGCCGTCCCCGCCTGCTGCTGGTGGTGGGCCAGGAGGGCGAGTTGACGCTGGATCGCGACATCCAAACCCTTGAAGCCCTGGCCCAGCGGGGGCGGATCCTGCTGCTGCCCCTGCGTGGCGAGCAGAGCACCGCGGCCCGGCTGAAGGAACGGTTGGAGGAGGCTCCCGGCTGGGACGGGCTGATTTTTTTGGGCCATTCCAGCGCCGATCCGGAGGATGGGGGCAGGCTGCAATTGGGCAATGGGGCTTGGATCAGCGGCGAGTCGCTGGAGGCCTCCCTCTGCCAAGCCGTGGACCATGGCCTGCAGTTGGTGCTGCTCAACAGCTGCAGCGGCGTGGATCTGGCCCATCGCTGCCTGGCGGCGGGCGTCGCCTGGGTCCAGTGTTTTCGCGAACGGGTCCCCACCGAAGCCGCGGCGCTCACCCTCACCACGCTGCTGCAGGCGATGGAGGCCGGCAAGCCCTTCGCCGCCGCCCTGGAGGTGGCGTCCGATCAACTGCGGCGCGGCCAATGGGCCGGTACCCATGCCCTGTTGAGCGCCTACTGCCATCCGGAGGCGAAGCCCTTCCAACTGCCCGAGCCCCGGCAGCGGTTGCAGCGGCGGGAGTTGCTGGTGTTCGCCGCGGGCACCAGCGTGGCCGGGCTGGCGGGCGTGGCGGCGGGCCACATCGCACGCGGTAGCCAGGGAAGGCGGGAATGGCGCATGCTCACCTACCTGGGGGGACAGGACGACAAGTTGATCGTGGGGCAGGCGCCCCACATGGTGGCCGAACGGCTGCTGGAACTCACCGATGGCCGTTTCCGCATTCGCGTTGATCCCCAACCCAACCTCTCCAGTTCGGAGATGTTTCGGCGCGTCAGCCGCGGGGACGCGCCCTGCAGCTATGCGGACGTCTACTACGACAAGCTATTGACGCCCCTGTATTTCGCCAAGGCGATCCCCTTCGGCCTCACGCCCCGGGAACAGACCGCCTGGCTCCACTACCGCCGCCGCAAGGATGACCCCTGGCCGTTCCACCAGAGCGTCTATCCCCGCATCAAGGTGCAGAACGAGACCCTGGCGGGTCTGTGCTCCTTCCCCATCTCCTGCACGGGTGGGCAGATGGGGGGATGGTTCAAGAAGGAGCTGACTTCCGTGGAGGACCTCAAGGGCCTGCGCATGCGCATCCCGGGCCTTGGAGCGGAGGTGCTCAACCGCTTTGGCGTGCGCACCGACCTGGACCTCAACGCCGGACGCGTCATCGGCCCGTCGGAGATCGAACCGCGCCTGCGGGATGGACGCCTGGATGCCGCCGAATGGATCGGCCCCCATGACGACGAGGCCCTGGGGTTGCATGATCTGCGCGACCTGGGCTTTGTGTACTACTACAGTCC
>JBKCVY010000284.1:0-7070 GCA_046317475.1 Cyanobacteriota bacterium
TCCACCAAATCATTTCCTGCCAACCCATCGATCAGGTCAGACACCGCCGAGGGAATTCCCCCGGTGATGCCGCCAGTGAGATCGTCTTCCGTGATGACGTCGTTAAGTGACGTGCCTGTGATTGTTGCCATGACGGGACCCTTGGGACAATCGATGGGAAGGTTGAACCAGGCGCTAGTAACCCCTGAGTTGAGGTAACGCGGTCGGACTGAACCATGCCGACCATGCCTTGATGTGATCCAGGGATGATCCTGATGTGAAAGATCATAACGCTGATGACAAGCTGTCGAGCCTCTGCCGCCTAGCGGCAACTCCATGTTCCATTGCTTACCTAGTCGTTTCCCACTAGCTCGATTGCGCCAGCCAATGCTAATCAGCCCAATCGAGCAGTCCTGTCTCGCCGCTGGCCAGATGGCATGGGACGGGCCAAATCCCCAGCTGGGTCAGTTGGTAACCGCGCGATCCGGAGGGGAAGCGACAACGCCCTGCCTCCACCTCCTGGGGTTGGCACGCAACACATTTGATTTTGTCTTTATCGCCATGCCCCGCGCCTTGCCCAACCCCCGGCCATGGCGTCCACCAACTTGGAGTGGACGCGTTACCCCAATCCATCGGGCTCAGCCCAACGACCGGATGACGTTCAGCGGCCCAAGGGCTCGCAACACCTCCCCATGGATGGCCGTGCCGGCTCGGAGCGCCGCGATCGCCTCCTCCGCTGGTGGCTGGTCCAGCTGCTGGCGCCACACCTCCGCCAGCCGGGGGTCGGCCGGCGCCTCCAGGTCCCACCAAGGACAGCCCAGGCCCTGGGCGGCGGCAGCCACCTTGGGGTCGTAGCTCAGGGCGGTGACGGGGCTGCCCGCCAGGGCCGCCAAGATCAACCCATGCAGCCGCATGGCCACCACCAACCCCGCCCTGGCAAACAGGTCCATGGCTTGCGCCGGTTCCGACACCGCCACCTCCCGGCTCCGCTCCCACAGGGAAGGGGGCATCCGGCCCGAGCCGCCAAGCCACTCCAGCAATCCCCGATCCTGCCTCTGGTGGAAGGAAAGCCACACCACCTCCCGGCCGCTCCCCTCCACCAGCGAGGCGAGGGCCCGCAGGTAAGGGGCCCAACCGCCAGGGGCCAGGTGCTTGAGGGGGCGCCAACAGAGCACGATCGGTCCGCCCGCTCCCCGCCAGGATTGCCTCGGGTAGGCCCACACCGGATCGCTGCCCACCCCATGGCCCCGGCTGCCCAGGCGCTCCGCCAGCCGAGCCGATTCCCCGTCCCGCCAGCTGATCGCGGTGGCCAACGGCAGCACGCCCCGCACCAACAGCCGACTGAGGGGCCGCCGCAGGGGACCCAGGCCCTGGCCCCAAAGCACCACAGGCTTCCGCCGCAGACGGGCGGTGAGGATCAGGAGGCAGTAATAGAGAAGGCTTTGCGGGCTGGTGGCATCCTGCAACAGGCTGCCGCCCCCTAAGACCAAGGCGTCGCAGGCGCTGGTCCGCCGCAGCACGGCCGCGAGGCGACGCCGGTCGCACGTCTTCACGCCAAAGCGTGCCGCCACCCACCGCTGGTCATGGGCGGTGACGCAGGGCTCCCACGCGGCGGGCAATTGGGAGAGGAGCACCTCCAGCAGGGCGTCATCGCCAAGGTTGTGCTCGCCGTAATAACCGCAAAGCAGGGGTTGCCAACGTCTGCCCGTTCCCGTCATGGCCCCCTTGCCCCTGCCCCGACCTTAAGGGCCGGCTAGCGTGCGGACCAGGCCGCTTCACCCCCCCACCGCCGCGATGCATGCCCTTTCCCTTGGCACCTGGGGGATCCACGTCACGTCCGTGGTGGAGTGGCTGCTGGCCATCTTTGCCGTGCAGGCCCATGGCCAGCGGCTCCAGGACAGCGGTTGGCGCTGGCTGGCCCTGGCCATGCTCCCCGCTCTGGTGAGCGCCATGGCCGCCTGCACCTGGCACCTGTTCGACAATCCCCCCGCGCTCCAGGGGTTGGTGGTGCTGCAAGCGGGCTGCACGCTTCTGGGCAATGGGGCCCTGGCGGCGGCCGCCTGGTGGTTGTGGCGGCGCCAGCGGCAGGCGGATGCGCTGTCGTCCCCAGGCGAACCCTCACCATGAGTCCCGCCATCCCGTCAGCCGTTCCCCTGGCCTGGTTGGCCGGGTTGGATCCGGGCCCTTTGTTTGTGCTCTCCCTGGTTCCCTATCTGGCCTTTCTCTTTTGGGCCGCCCGGGTGCGAACGTTCCCCAGGCTCGCGTTGACAGGTTTCCAGCTCACGTTGCTGTTTGTCGCCGTCACCATCGTGGCCTCCATAGTGGCCCAGCGGCGGTACGGAGCCCTGCTCGCCAATGTGGATCCCCTGCACGGCGGGGCTGAGGCGTTTCTGACCCTCAGCAACCTGTTGATCTGTCTCGGCTTTTTGCCGCGGTCCAAGCCCGACTGAACGGATGGCAGACCTTCCCCCGGAGCCCCCCACCCCCTGGCCGTCCCCACCACCAAGCGCGCCGCGGCACAGCGGCTCGCGGCCATTGCGCCCCTTCCTGGTGGCGCTCGTGGCGGTGGGTCTCACGCTGCTGGTGGCTCCTGCCTTCCAGGCCGGGGCCCAACCCAGCGGTCGAATCCTGCGTGTTGGCGTGGTGGATGGGGCCCAACCCTGCAGCTTCCGCGGGGAAGGCGTCTGGAAGGGTCTGGCCGTCGATGTCTGGACCCGGGTGGCGACGGAGGAACAACTGCCCTTCATCCTCCAGGAGTGGCCCAATCTCCGGGCCCTTTTGGCGGCCACCCGGCGCCAGGAAGTGGATGTGGCCGTGGGCTGCATCAATCTGTCTCCTGAACGGCTGCGGACCCTCTCCTTTTCCCTCCCGTTCCAGGAAGATGGCCTGGCCGTGCTGGCCTTGCAGACCCGCCTGGATCTTGGCAAGGCGTTTTTGCGCAGTTTGTTGGGGCCGTCCCTGCTGCAACTCCTCGGGGGCTTCCTGCTGCTGATCGGCCTGCTCAGCCTGCTGACCTGGACCGTGGAAGGCCACGGACGCTCAGAGGTCACAAAGAGGCTGGGCCGAACGCGGAGTTTTGCCCGTATTTTCCAGATCCTGGCCACGGGTCCCGGAAGCAACACCCTCGTGGACACCACCCGAGGCCACTTGTTGGTCCTGCTGGCCTATCTGGTGAGGATTGTGGCGGCGTCCCTGCTGGTGGGCTTCCTCACGATTCATGTCGTTGAGGAGACCCGCCAACGCGGAACGGGCTCCCTGCGGAGCCTGGAGGATCTCAGGGGCCGTCGGATAGCGGTGCGCCCGGGAAGCATCAGCGCGACCCTGCTGGAGGAATTGAACCGGGGCGCGCCCGGCCAGGCGGTCCAAGCGGTTGATCTGCCCAAGGTGAGCGAGGCCATCGCTGTTCTGGAGAAGGGCCAGGCCGATGCCGTCCTGGCGGACGACCTGCAGCTCAGCTACGCGGTTGCCAACCACCCCAGGGGGAAGTCGCTGCCCACCCTTGTGCTGCGGGGGGTGCGGCCCGAATCGCAGGGCTTCGCCTATTCCCCTGGCCTGGATGGGGCGACAGCCATGCGCATCGACCTGGCCATCAGCCGCCTCAAGCGCTCTGGGGAAGTCAGTTCCCTGCGGCAAGAGGCCCTGCGAACCCCCTCCAGCGGGGAATCCGGCGGCCCATGAGGCCACCATTCAATGAACAAGTCTTAAGGCTCGCCCAATGGGTCGGATTCACCCCGGAAGATGGGTCGGTTGCTTTGGCATCATGCTTTTTCCGATTCTGGCTTTGGCTCCTGCCACCGTGTCCTGGTCCCCCAAAGTGGGGCTTGTGATGATTGTCGCGAACGTCATCGCCATTGCCATCGGGAAAGCGACGATCAAGCAGCCCAATGTGGGTCTGCAGCTTCCCAGCGCTTCCCTGTTTGGTGGCTTGAGCCATGGGGCCATGTTGGGCACGATCAGCCTGGGCCACATCCTTGGCATGGGCGCGATTCAGGGTCTGGCGGCCCGCGGCGTTCTCTAGGCCTGGAGTCCAGGAATCCCAAACACCTAGGCCCAGCCCCGGACGGGGCTGGGCCTAGGTGCCAGAGCTGCACCGGTCTCTTCTGGGCAGCTGGGGCGACAACCAGCCAGGTGGGGCTTGAAGTGCCGCCCGCTCGGGACACGCTGACAAGAGCGGGCGGCGGTTCAAAGGGCGCTTTGCACCACGGCTGAGCGGGCTTGGGCCAAGAAGGGCGCCTCACCCGCCAGTGGCTGCCCCAAGCCCGCGAAGTGGTTGAGAATCTTTTGGGCCATTTGGGGAGGGGTCAGGCCCAACTGCTCCTTGCTTTGCTCGGGGCTGGCATGGTCCACTAGCACATCGGGAATGCCGATGCGCAATACGGCGGCTTGGATGCCGTGGTCGCTGAGGGCTTCCACGACGGCGCCTCCAAAGCCACCCGGCAGGGCCCCCTCCTCCATGGTCACCACCCGGGTGATGCGACGGGCCAGGGGCAGCAACAGGGTTTCATCCAGGGGACGCAGGAAGCGGGCATTCACCACGGTGGCCCGCACCCCCTGTTCCTGCAGCAGACCGGCCGTGGCCATGGCAGGGGCGACCATGGCGCCGTAGGCCACGATCAGCAAATCATCCCCGTCGGTCAGCTGTTCGCCCCGTCCAATCTGAAGGGCCTGCCAACCCTCCTCCATCAAAGGCACACCTTCCCCTTCTCCACGGGGAAAACGAATCGCGCAGGGCCCAGCGTGCGCCAGGGCCGTCACCAACATCCGTTGCAGCTCCGCCTCATCCTTGGGGGCCATCACGGTGAAATTGGGCACGGCCCGCAAATAGCTGATGTCGTACTGCCCCTGGTGCGTTGGACCATCCGCCCCCACGATGCCGGCACGATCCAGAACAAAGGTGACAGGCAACTTTTGAATACCCACATCGTGGATCAGCTGGTCATAGGCCCGTTGGAGAAAGGTGCTGTAGATCGCCACCACCGGTCGCAGCCCCTCGCAGGCCATGCCCGCAGCCATGGTCACCGCGTGCTGCTCGGCAATGCCCACATCAAAATATTGATTCGGCAACGCCTTTTCCAACAGGTCCAAGCCCGTGCCAGTGGCCATCGCTGCCGTAATGCCGACGACGCGTGGATTTTGCTCACAAATCTTCACCAATGTCTGGCCAAACACCTTGCTGTAACTGGGAGGCTTTGGCTTGCTGGAGGGATAGGCCTTGCCCGTTCGCAGATCGAAGGCGGACTGGGCATGATAACCAACTTGATCCGCCTCGGCATAGGGGTACCCCTTGCCTTTCGTCGTGGCCACATGCACCAAGACGGGCCCCTCGCAGCGGTGGGCGTCTTGAAACATGCGCACCATGGCAGGGATGTCGTGTCCATCCACAGGGCCCATGTAGGTGAAGCCCAGTTCTTCAAACACAGCTCCCACCTTGGGGACGGCGAGACGCCGCATGCTCTCCTTGAGATTTTTCAGTTCCGGTGGCAATTCTCCATGCAGAAAGGGCAAGTGCCGAATGGCCTCCTCCGCGTTGTCCGAGAGGAACTGCACGGGCTTGCTCAACCGCATGCGGTTGAGGTGGGTGGACAGGGCGCCAACGGGTGGGGAAATCGACATGTCGTTGTCGTTCAACACCACCAGCAGCCTTGTTTTGGGCAGGTGGCCGGCATGGTTGATGGCCTCAAGGGCCATCCCCCCTGTCAAGGCCCCATCGCCGATGACCGCCACGCATTTGAAACTTTCGCCCCGGCGATCACGGGCCAGGGCCATCCCCAGCGCCGCGGAAATGCTGGTGGAGGCATGGCCGGCCCCGAAGTGATCAAAACGGCTTTCGCAGCGCTTCAGGTACCCCGCCACCCCGTTCTTTTGGCGAAGGGAGGGGAAATCGCGGTAGCGGCCAGTCACCATCTTGTGGGGATAGGCCTGGTGACCCACGTCCCACACCACCCGATCCTTGTCGAGATCCAGGGTTTGGTACAGGGCCAGGGTGAGTTCCACCACCCCCAAGCCCGGACCGAGATGGCCTCCCGTGGCTGACACCACCTCCAAATGGCGCTCACGGATCTGGCGCGCGATGGACTCCAGCTCCGCTGTGGTGAGCCCGTGCAGCTGGTTGGGATGGGTCAGCTCGCTCAGGTGCATCCGCAACTCTCAGGCACGAACGCCCAGCAATCTAGGACTCTCGCTCCAGGGAAAGGCGGCGATGGCGACCGTTTGGGTCCACAGCGGCCCATCCCCTGGTAGGGGAAGCCATCCCTTGCCACACTGACGGCATGACCCAGACGCCTCACGTCCCAACGCAGCGGGGCTCGGAGCCCCGCCCTTCCGATCCGCCGCCGCCAGAGACCATCCCCGAACCCAGCCCCTATCTGCAGCACATCTTGCGGGCTCGGGTCTACGACGTCGCCATCGAATCCCCCCTGGATCCCGCCCCCAACCTGTCCCGTCGCCTGGGCAACCAGGTGCTGCTGAAGCGGGAGGATCTCCAGCCTGTTTTCAGTTTCAAGCTGCGCGGCGCCTACAACAAAATGGTGCGGTTATCCGCGGCGGAGCTCGACCGGGGCGTCATCGCCGCCAGCGCGGGCAACCATGCCCAAGGGGTGGCCCTGGCGGCCCAACGGTTGAAATGCCGGGCCGTGATCGTGATGCCCGTCACCACACCGGCGGTGAAGGTTCGGTCCGTGGCTGCCCGCGGGGCGGAGGTGGTGTTGCACGGCGACACCTACGACGAGGCCCAGACCCGGGCCCGCCAGCTGGAGGCAGAGCGGGGGCTGACCTTCATCCACCCCTTTGACGATCCGGATGTCATCGCCGGCCAAGGAACGATCGCCATGGAGATCCTTCGGCAGGTGTCCCCCCCCCCCGATGCGATTTATGTGGCCGTGGGCGGCGGCGGATTGATTGCGGGAATCGCCTCCTATGTCAAGAGCCTGTGGCCCCTGGTGGAGGTGATCGGGGTGGAGCCGGTGGATGCGGCGGCGATGACCCGGTCCTTGGCGGCGGGGGATCGGGTGCGGCTCGAATCCGTCGGCCTCTTTGCCGATGGGGTGGCGGTGAAGCAGGTGGGAGCCCACACCTTTGCCCTGGCCCAGCGG
>JBKCVY010000285.1:0-4763 GCA_046317475.1 Cyanobacteriota bacterium
TCGCGGCCAGCAGGGTGGGGATCATCAGCACGCCGAACCAGCCCACATAGAGGCGGTTGTTGGTGGAGGTGACCCACTCACAAAACTGATTCCACGCCGAAGCGCCGGAGCGCTGTTGGAGAGTGGCGGTCATGAGAACAGGGGATTGCTCCGGGAGGAGCGAGAAAGAATGTCGGTTCGTTACCGACCTTCACACTGTAACGGAAGTTTGCGCGTCGAAGCGGATCTGGCGGGTGTTGGGCCATCAGTGCTGTCGATCCTTCTGATGAGCTGGGCTGATGTGACGTCACTCCTGTTGGTGGCTTCGCGCTGGCGTCAAACCTGCACAAGGCTCGTCCGGATGGGGGGAAAATCGTTTTGCGTCGCTGGTGAACGGGGCTTCACCCAGTCCGCTCAGGCTTCGCCAACCCAAGCGAGCGAGCGGAATCGGAGCCTGGTTTGGTCTGCTAGATCCAGATGAGCAAGCGCTCCTAGTAAGGGTGCCCAAGATGTTGGTCGTGAAGATGCGTCGCTTCGACAGACCGTGCGCCTGGATGGTTGGCATACTGGTCAGCAACAACGGTCGCCAATTGTGAAGGAAGTCAGTGTTGTCCAGGTCCTTTTTCGCAATTTGGCGCGGTTTGCCGCCCTCTCCGGCGTCTTGGCCTTGCTGGGATGGCTGACCTGGGTGATGTTGGATGTGGGGCATATGCAATCTGGATTCACCCTCCCCTACTGATCGCCGGAGGGGCCCGAGAATTTGGTGAAGCTTGACAATCTTGATGAAACCAGCCCTCGCCCGATGGCCTTACCTTCCCCCCAAGGGGCCTCAGACGATGAGCGGTTGGATAGGCCAATTGCCATTTTTCTGCGGCAGCACCAACCGGATCTGATGCTGGTGGAGAGGCTGTACCCCTGCCTGTCGGGCTCCGAGCTGGTGCAACCATTGCACCAAAGCGATGGAGTGAGCCCTGGCATGAAGCCAAGCGCCTCACAACCATTTGGGCATCTGGGGTGCAAGGGTCTGCCGTTGAACGCTGAGCAACACCCACTAGCTTGGATTTAGTTAGTCAATGGTGTCTTTTCGATCCGAAGCCATGGTTTCCGATGAGCATGAGCTCAATTCTGCAGCTGTCGCCGACGTAGCGAAAGTGTTGTCCTGACCGAGCGACACGGTTGGGGGAACATAGGCAAACCCTGATTGCATGGAATGAACAGTCTGACCTTCCTCGAACAATTGGTGCTGGGTGTGAGCACCAAGCCAATGTTTACGGCTCTCACTATCAGCCACCACACTCTCCAATCGGATGGCTGATCCAGCGTGACAGCTCACCAGGAAGCACAGATGCACTCGGGCAGCTGCCACGTTCATGCAGATTTTTTCGGGAATGCATGCGTATTGCTGGAGACCTGGCAGGAATACCATGAGCAAAATATAGTTGTGTACGTATATCTGTGGCCGTGCAAGTGTTAGTTGTTCGCATATTGTAGGTTGCCCAATCAACCACCTGGCCGGTTCGAGTGTCAGACCAGGTGGCTCCAGCAGTGTTGACAAGTTGAACCTTGTCTGCGCTGGAATCAAGGATGGTGAAAGGCCAGGAATGACCAAAGGCCACATTTTTGGCGAGGTGAGCCGCAGTAATAAGAATGCGTGTGTGGTCACCAGTTCTCAGATCGAATCGATCGCCTCCCCAGCTCTGTCACGTCTTGAGGTTTCCTAAATCCTTGTGCCGCCACCATCCTTTTGACCGGTATCCCCCCCATCGCTCTTATGGCCTGGGGTCCAGCCTCCTCCGGAACAGCTCACTCCCCATGCCGAACTCCTCAAAGAGCATTCGTACCTGTTGCGACAGGATCATGCGGCCTCTGAGGCTCAGGCCCTTGCCGAGGGAGGGTTGACTCGAGCGAAGCCAAAGCAGCCTGGATGCCTGAGCCCGGTTGAAACCTGACAGGAAGGAGTCCTTGCAGAGATGGAGACCCTGCCGAAACCGTGCTGTGGTCATGGACTGCGCATGCTGGGAATAACCCTCAATAATCCAGGCTCTGCAAGCCTTTTCAGTGATGGGGGCAGGGGGACTTGAACCCCCACAGTCTTGCGACCTGCGGATTTTAAGTCCGCTGCGTCTACCGATTCCGCCATGCCCCCCACGGGATCATCCTAGATTTCGAAGGCCCCCCGCGATCGCGCCGTGGCCATGCCAGGGTTTTTGAAGGACATCCCCAACGACACGCTCCTTCTTGTCGGAGCCTATGGAGCCTTGGCCGGGTTCTATTTGGTGGTGGCCCCCCTGGCCCTGATTTGGTGGCTGCAAAAGCGTTGGACCGTGATGGGCAAGATTGAGCGCACCGCTGTCTACGGCCTGGTTTTTCTGTTCTTCCCGGGCATGATCGTTTTTGCTCCCTTCATCAATCTCCGCATGGCCGGCCAAGGGGAGGTGCGGGGATGACGCGGGGCCAGGCTCTGCTGCTTGGCCTGGGGGTGCTGGCCCTGGGGGGAGTGGGTTGGTGGGGCTTCCAGGCCAGTGGCCTGGAGGGGTTCACCCCTGGTTTGGCCGCCTCCGCCCTCCTGACCCTTCTGGTCGTGGGCTGGACGGCCAGCTATCTGTGGCGAGTCGTCAGCGGACAGATGACTTACATGGAGCAACGGCGTCGTTATCGCGCCACCTATGACGCCCGCACCGATGAGGAGTTACTGGCCCGCTTTGAGGCCCTCAGCCCAGAGGAGCGGGAGCAACTCCTGCGGGATGTGGGCCAGCTCCCGCCGCCGTCGACCCCATAGGCTCAATTCCCATGAGCCTTGCCCCCTCCACTTCCGCCGCCCCGCGCCATGGCGGCGCCATCGCCGCCCGGTTTGCGGCCCTTCACCAGAGTGGTCGCTGCGCCTTGATGCCATTTCTGATGGCAGGGGATCCCAACCTCTCCGTCACCGCCGCCACCCTGCTGGCCCTGCAGGAGAACGGTGCCGATTTGATTGAGCTGGGCATTCCCTACAGCGATCCCCTGGCGGATGGGCCCGTGATTCAAGCCGCCGCCGCCCGCGCCCTGGCCGCCCACACCACCCCTGCGGCCGTCCTGGACCTATTGGCCTCCCTGCGGGGCCAGCTCACCATCCCGGTGATCCTCTTCACCTACAGCAATCCGCTTCTCAACCGGGGCATGGAGACCTTCTGCCAGCAGGCCGCTGAGGCAGGTGCCGCCGGGTTGGTGGTGCCTGATTTGCCCTTGGAAGAGGCTGAAAAGTTGTCCTCCATCGCCGCCACTTGCGGGCTCGATCTCATCCTGCTGGTGGCCCCCACCACGCCCGCCGAGCGAATGGCCCGCATCCATGCCACCAGCCGGGGTTTCACCTACTTGGTGAGCGTAACGGGGGTGACGGGGGTGCGCGCCGCCTTGGAAAGCCGAGTGGAACCCCTGGTGCGAGCCCTCAAGCACCAGGGCGGCTGCCCCGTGGCGGTGGGTTTCGGCATTTCCAGCCCCAGCCAGGCCCGTCAGGTGAGGAGCTGGGGGGCGGATGGCGCCATCGTCGGCAGCGCCTTGGTCAAGGCGATGGCGGAAGCCCACGCCACGGGAAACGATGTGGCTGCCGCGGCGGGACGGTTCGCCGCCGACCTGCGGCAGGGGCTCGATCAAGCCTGATCAGCTCCTGGCGCCGCTCCCAGCGGATCGGGTGAGCTGCCTCAACCCGGCACCCAGCCGCTCCAATGCCTCGGCCAAGGCTGGTTCGGACACCATGCCGTAGCTGAGACGCAGCGTGTGGGCCCCAGTGGGCTCCCATCCGAAGGCGCGCCCACTCACCGCCGCCACCCCCTGTTCGAGCGCCAGCCACTCCATCACCCCATCGCTGTCGAGGGCATGGCCAGCGACTTCTAGGGGACCCTCCACCCGCAGCAGACCGTAAAACGCCCCATCCGGTTCCACCCACAACCGCACGGGCAATCCCTCGTCTCGCCAACGGGCCACCCGCTCCAGCAGCTGGGCGCGTCGGGGCCGCAGCGTCGCCACGCGCTCCCGTCCCCAGGACGGCTCTGTCGCCAGGGCCGCCGCCGCCGCCCGTTGGGTGAGGGCCGCTGGGCAGATTTGCACCGTGTCCAACACCTTGGCCAGGGCGGGTTGCAACGCTTCCGGCACGACGGCATAACCCACACGCCAGCCCGCCATGCCGTAGGCCTTGGAGAGGGAATACAGCGAGGCCGTGTGGGCGGCCGCCCCGGTGCGGTGGCCTGGGCTGACGTGGGGCACCGGTCCATGCACGAACCACTCGTAGGCCTCATCGCTGATGTGCAGCAGGCCCCGCTCGGCGCACAGCGCGTTGATCTCCTCCAGCACCACGGCTGGGATCACGACGCCACTGGGGTTGTTGGGGGAAATGGTGACGATCGCTCGGGTGCGGGGTGTGATCGCCGCGCGCAAGCGGTCAGGATCGGGCACCGCTCCTGCCGTGACAGGCACGGCCACTCCACCCGCCAGCTGCACCGCCATCACGTGGTTGAAGTAGGCGGGCAGGGGCAGTATCACCTCATCACCCGTCTCCACCATCACCTGCATCAGCACGGCGAAGGCCATGTTGCTGCCGGTGGTCACCAGCACCGTGGCGCCTTGGAGATCCAAACCGTTGGCGGTGATCACCTTGTTCCTCACCACCTCCAGCAGGGCGGGATCCCCCCAGGTGGACCCATAGCGATCCAGGGCGTGTCCACCCCCGTCCAGGGCGTCCTGAATGGCCTGGCGAACGCTGGGAGGCGGCCCCCAATCCACCATCCCCTGGGCGAGCGACAGGCCATCCG
>JBKCVY010000286.1:0-3833 GCA_046317475.1 Cyanobacteriota bacterium
ACCTGCGGGCGGCCCATCCGGCCATCCGCCTGCGCCTGATGAATCTCTCCACCGCGGACGCCGTGAGCCTGTTGCGGCGGGAGGCGGATCCCCCCGCCGCCAGTGTCAGCTGGTGGCACCTGCTGGCGGACAGCGGCCGCCTGCACCCGGCGGATGAGGGCTGGCGGGTCGTGCCCTCCCTGGGGGGCCCCGAGGACAGGACCGCGCTCGTGAAGGCGCTTCGGGAGGGACTGCTCACCGCCGTGGCGGTGCACCATCAGGCCCTGGACGGGGAGGAGCAGCTGCTGCCGTTGGACCAGCGCAAGGCGGGGATGGCGGGGCATGGGATCGCGCTGCCCATGCTCTGGAGCGAATTGGTGGTCCGCCAGGGCTGGAGGCCTGAGGAGCTGTGGCAAGCGCTCTGTTGGGGGCCCAGTCAGTTTTTGGATCTGCCATTGGAGCGGCTGACCTGTCCCACGGAGCGCTGGGTGTTGTGGGATCCCCAACACGTGTGGGACCCCTCGCCGCGGGCGAGGGGCTCCCTGGCGGCCAATGTGCCCACCCTGCCGGCCGAGGGGCTCAAGGGTCGCGTCATGGCCTCCGGGCTGGAGCCGGAGGAGCGCTGGCCCCTTGCAGGGAGCCCATGGTGTTGAAGGGAAAAAAGCGCCAAAAGGCTCGGCCAATGATCTCCTTTTGCGGGAGGAAGGGGCCCCCGGGCCAGAAGCGGGCATCCCAGCTGTTGGCCCGGTTGTCGCCCAACACCAGCACGCTCCCGGCGGGCACCACCACATCCAGGGGGGGGCAGGGCCCCATCCCCCTGGAATCCACGGGACAGGTGTTTTGCACGTAGGGCTCCCGCAGGCGTTGCCCGTTGATGGTCACCCGTCCCCGGGGATCCACGACAACCTTGTCCCCCGGGATGGCTATCACCCGCTTGATGTAGGCGTCGCAAGCGGGCTCCTGGAGCCCCAACAGGGGACCGAGCACGGGGATGTTCACCAGCAGGCAACCCAGCGGACCGGGGCGGTGTTGAGCCACCAGCACCGAATCAAAGTGATGGGGGGCGTGAAAGACGACGATGTCCCCCCGCTCCGGCGGACGACGGCGGTAGGACAGCTTTTCCACAAGCAGCCGATCTTGCAACTGGAGACCCGGCAGCATCGAACCGGAGGGGATGTAACGGGCCTCCACAAGAAATTGGCGGATGCCCAAGGCGACGACCAAGGTGATCAGGATGCTGCGCCAGAAGGCCCAGGGGTCCTCCCGCTCGCCGGGGGGGTGATCTCCATGACGTGAACGCACGTCGTCCGTCGGGGAAAGGGGCTTGTGATCCTTGCTGCTCAAAATGACGGGCCGGTGGATTCCCTGAACGGGAGGCAGATTAGTCTCACATCCCCGCGCGCAGCCATGGCTCGCCCCCGTTGGCACGAAGCCCTGTCGCAGCCAAGCGGCCGGTTCTGGAAGGGGTGGGACCGCTTTGTGGCCCTTTGGGCGGCCGTGAACCTGGGTTGGGTGGTGGTGGATCTCACTTACGTGCCTATGCGGGCCTTCTGGCTGCAGCGCGCCGTTCACCCCTTGCCCGCCACGCCGCTGGTGGTGCCCCTCCCCCTCCTGCCCGACATCACCCCTTGGATGGACCCCATCAAGGGAATTGAGCCCCACCGACAAACGGAAGCGTTCCTGCGGGACTTTGCCTCCCTGGATGGGGCCATGCGGGGCCACCGGCTTGGCGCGCCCCTCACCGCTCCACAACGGCAAGAGCTGCGACGCCTGGAACGGCTGAGCCATCAGTTGGTGGAGACCAATCCTTTTCGCGACACCGTGGGCTCGGGCACCCTGGAAACGATCAAAAACCGTTGGCGTCAACGGGCCGATCTCCAGTCCTCCAAACAGGCCGCCAGCCTGTTGCTGAGTGAGGGATGGCTCAGGACCCATGCCTGGGAGGAGGAACGGCAGTTTTGGCGCCAACAGGTGCTCCCCTTGGTGGCCCGCAACTATTGGCGCTCCATCGATGAAAACGGACGGCCCACAGATCATTTCTGGTCCACCGACCTGGCGCTTTTTCAGAGCGTTTTTCTCCTGGACATCCTGTTGCGGGCCATCCGATTACGGCGCAAGCTGCCTGGTCTGAGTTGGCGGGATGCCTTCCTCAGACGGTGGATCGACCTGCCCCTGTTCCTGCCTTTTTGGCGTTGGCTGAGATTGTTTCCCGTGCTGGAACGGCTTCACGATGTTGGCTGGATCAATCTTGAACCGTTGCGCGCCGTCATCAGTCGCGGGGTGGTGTCGCTGTTGGCGTTGGAACTGATTGAGGTGCTGGCCCTGCAATTCCTCGATGGCGTGCAGCAGCAGGTGCGCTCCAAGCGCTGGCCCATGCGGCTGCGCGCGTTGCGCAGCCACCAAACCGTGATGACCCAGGAGGAACGGGAACTGGTGGAGCTGACGCGCCTTTGGGCCCCCCTGTTGCTGGCCAGGGTGGTGCCGCGCCTGGCGCCGGAGTTGCGGGGAGCCTTTGGCCACGCGCTCCAGCAGAGCCTGCAGCGCACGCTGGTGCCGGCCCCCCTAAGGCAATTGCAGCCGTTGTTGGACGTGGAGCAGGGATTCAGCCGCCAATTGGCCCAAGGAATGGTGGAGAGTCTCCTGGATTTGTCCCGCGGGGCGGGCCTGCGCCTCGGCCGTCGGGATGACGAACAACTGAGGCTGTTGCAGCATTGCGTCGACCGGTTCTGGGAGGAGTTGGCGCTGGTCTTGGAGGAGGGTCCTGCTTTGGAACGCACGCAGGACCTGGTATGTGCCGCACTGGAGCGGGTCAAGCGGAACTACCTGAGCCAAATCAGCCGAGCCGGCATTCAGGGCTTGATCGACGAGCTCGATCAACTCATGAACAGTGAGGACGATGGAGCCGTTTTCCCCGTGCCGATCGATGGGCGGGATTCGGGCACAGAAGAAGAGTGAGCGCCGCCCACCAACGGCAAACGGCGCTCCCCATGCGGAGATTCGAATCAGTTGCGCTTGATCAGCGCCTTGATGGCACCCACCAGGCTGTTGGAGCCTTGACCCACGCCCCCGTCAGGACGGGTGCGCACGGTGACGTCTCCGTTAACGGTGGTGCGGCAGCTCAAGCGGTAGGTGGCGGGCCGATCCGCCAGGTACACCTCCTCCACGTCAGAGCGGGGGGAGAGGTTGCGGGCGCCTTCGAGGACTTCCACGACGCAGGTGCCGCACTGGCCCAGACCACCACAGTTGTTGAGGTTGTTAAGGCCGGTGTAGGGATTGATTCCCGCATCCAGGGCGGCTTTGCGCAGGTTGGCGCCCTCAATGCACCCCACCTGCTGGCCTTCGCGTTCAAAACGGATGGTGGGCACGATGAATCGGGGGGTAGGCGCAGCCCAACTTAAGGCACCTGGGGGCCCCCTTCAGGGGCTGGGGAGGGGAGGTTGGGGAAATGGGTCGGCCAATGTCCCTTAAAATTTGCAAGGAGCTCGGTGCCATCCTGGGTCGCTGAGCCTTGCCGAAGTGGATGGGCCTTGCCGATTACGACAATTTGGTGGAGCGGCTGATCCCGGGGTACGCGAGTCTGGCCCGGCTGTCCGTTTCCCTTCTGGCCGCCTCTCCACAGGCCAACCAACTCGGCGCATCGGTGTTGGTGGCGGGGTGCGGTTCCGGAGCGGAACTGCTGGAGGCCAAACAGCTTCGGCCGGATTGGTCCCTGACAGCGGTGGATCCCTCTGAAGCCATGCTGGCCTTGGCCCAACACAAGCTCAGCGCCGCCACCACACCTCCGGAGTCCGAGTCCTCACCTCCCATCCACTGGATTCAGGGAACGGTGGAGAACTTGCCTTCGGTGGCCACCT
>JBKCVY010000287.1:0-3148 GCA_046317475.1 Cyanobacteriota bacterium
CGGGGCCACCATCAAGGTGAGATAGGTCGCCATCACATCGACCCCTTGGCGCGTGGTGGCCGAGAGCCCCATGGACGCCAGCACGCGCGTGAGGCCAGCCTGGGTGAAAGCCGGCAGCAGCACCTCACCCAACAACACAAACCCACCGGCAATCACCAACGTGGCATCCACGAGCGAAAGGGGGGGACCCACCAGAGGGGGAGGAGCGGGTAGCCGTCCCCGCAGCGCAAACCACAGGGTGCGGCTGAGGAGGACCAAACCCGCCAACAGGAGCAGGGCGGGCAACAGGGTGATGGCGAACAGCCTGGCCACAAGCCAGGGTCCCCGCCGATGGGCAGGGCAGGCGGTGGCCGGCCCCCCTAGCTGCTCACAGCCCAATTGGGCCACCAGGCTGTCTTCTCCCCAGGGGGCCAGCAAGGCCGCTTGATCCCGCGGATGGACCGCCACGTCCCGTTGCAGGGCCTCCAGAAGGGCACGGCGCTGGACGTCCACCTGGGGAACGAGCTCCGCCAACGCCCCATCCCCAGGCCGCGGGTCTTGGCCGGCCTTCTCGCGCCGCAACAGGGCTATCTCCAGCCGCTGGGCCGCCGTGGCGGGGGACTCGGCGTCCTGGAGTCGCTTCTCCAAGGCGGTGATCAGCGCGCCCCGGGGGTCGTCACCCACCAAGAACGGGCGCACGGAGGGGGGAAGGGATTCCGCCGCCAACACGGACAGTTCCAATTCCCGGATGTCCAGGGCGTTGACCACGGACGGGCGGGAGAGGCTGTCCACCAGGCCAGCGATCCAGATCAGCCCACTCAGGCAGAGGGCCAGCACCGCCAGGAGCCCCTTCCAGCCGCGCCAACCGTCCTGTGGAGGGGGCCCCCCCGATTGCGGTGGCGGGCATACGGGAGTGCTGGGGGCCGGGACAACCACGCTGCGCTGGGCTTGGGTTCTGTGAATGGATTCTGGTCCCATACAGTTGCCCTCGTTTGATCGTCTTGGCTGTGCCCCTTCGCCTTGTGCTTGTCCGCCATGGCTTGAGCACCTTCAACTTGGAGCACAGGATTCAGGGGCGGGACGACCTATCCGCCCTCGCGGCGGAGGGACGGGACCAGGCCCAGCGCACCGGGCTGGCCCTGCGGACGGTCCCCTTTTCCGCCGTCTACAGCTCCCCTTTGTCGCGGGCGCGGGACACCGCCGAGCTGGTGGTGGCGGGCCGTGGCTCCCACCTGCCCGTGCGACTGGAGGAGGATCTGCTCGAGGTGGATCTGGGGCCCTGGAGTGGCCTGGCGCGCCAAGAGGTGAAGGAGCGCTTTCCGGAGGAGGCGCAGCGGTGGCAGCGGGCCCCCGAAACCCTCGAGCTCGAGCGGGCCGATGGCAGCCGCTTTCGACCCCTGCCTGAGCTGATGGAACAAGCGGGCCGCTTTCTGCGGGGCTGTTTGGAGCGCCACCAGGCGGCGCTCTCCCCCGGGGGACCAACCGAGGGGGTGCTGGTGGTGGGCCACAACGCCATCCTGCGGGCCCTGGTGCTGTGCTTGCTGGGCCTGGACGCCAAGGGCTTTCGGCGCCTGCGAATGGACAACGCCGCCGTATCCGTGCTCAACCTCAGCCAGGAGGAGGGGGGCGACCCGGTGGTCCAAGTGGAATCGCTCAACAACTCCACCCATCTGGGGACGTCGTTGCCCCCCGGGAAGGGGCCAAGGCTGCTGCTGGTGCGTCACGGGGAAACGGACTGGAACCGGGAAGGCCGCTTTCAGGGCCAAATTGACATCCCCCTCAACGCCCACGGCGCCGATCAAGCGAGGGCCGCCAGAGCGTTTTTGGCTCCAGTCACCCTTCATAGGGCCTACACCAGCAAAATGGCCCGCCACCGCCAGACCGCTGAACGTATCCTGGAGGAGCACCCCGGGGTGCCCCTGACCAGCACCAGCGGACTTGTGGAAATTGGCCATGGTCTTTGGGAAGGCCGCCTGGAGGAGGAGATTGCCTCCACCTGGCCCGACCTGCTGGCGGATTGGAAGCGGGCGCCCCACACGGTCACCATGCCTGAAGGGGAGACGCTGGGGCAGGTGTGGGACCGGTCGGTGGCCACCTGGCGCACCATCGCCTCCAGCCTGGCGGCCGAGGAAACGGCGCTGGTGGTGGCCCACGACGCGGTGAACAAGACCATCCTTTGCGACCTTCTCGGCCTCACTCCGGCGGACATCTGGATGGTGAAGCAGGGCAACGGAGGCGTCAGTGTGGTGGACTATCCCCTCGGCCCCGGGGGTACTCCCGTGGTGAGCTGCCTGAATCTCACGGGCCACCTCGGGGGGGTGCTGGACCGCACCGCCGCGGGCGCCCTCTGATCCCCCACCCCTGATGGCTTCCGCGCTCCTGCTGCGCCAGGTCAACGTGCTGGAGGGTCCAGGCCAGCCCCCTGTCCAACGCGATGTGTGGCTGGAGGGGGGGCGGCTGGGATGGTGGAGCGAGGATCCGTCCCTGCCGCCGCGGGAGAGCCCCCCAGAGCGGGTGGTCGAGGCCAGCGGCTGGTGGTTAGCCCCTCCCCTGGTGGATCCCCACAGTGTGCTGGAGGATCCCTTGCTGGGACGCTCGGAAACCTTGGCAAGCCTGGCGCGGGCCGCCGCCACGGGGGGCTATGGCACGGTCGCCCTGCTGCCCTGGGCCAAACCGTGGAGAGATCGGCCGGAACGGCTGCAATTGGCCTGGCCCTCTCCGCTGCGCCTCGGCCTCTGGGGCAGTTTCAGCGTCGAGGGCGCCGATGACGATCTGGCGCTCCAGGCGGAGCAGCTGGCGGCTGGCGCCCTTGGCCTGGCGGGATCCAACCAGCTGCCGCCGCTGGCGCTCTTGGAGCGGGGGCTTCGGTTGGGCGAAATGGGACGGCATCCCGTGCTCGTCGCTCCTCGCGATGCCTCCTTGACGCGGGAAGGGTTTGTGCGGGAGCGGGTGGAGGCGCTGCGGGCGGGTTGGCCCACGGATCCCCCCCTCAGCGAAACGCTGCCGTTGCAAACCGTGCTCAACCTGCGGGCCCTCCATCCCAATGGGGCGTTGCGACTGATGAATATCTCCACCGCGGAGTCCGTGTCCCTGCTGCGCTTCCCAACCCAACCCCCCCTTGGCCCTGTGAACAGGGGGGACCCGCAGGCGGGCCCCCGGCCCCCGCCCC
>JBKCVY010000288.1:0-5016 GCA_046317475.1 Cyanobacteriota bacterium
CTGGTGCCCATCCGCAAAGGGATTGCGTTGGCCGTAAGCGTTAGCGGCGGGGAATCGCCCGCTTTGGTGTTTGTGCATGGCGATTTGGGCAACCGTTTCAACTGGCGCGCTTAATTCGAGTGGGCCCAAAGACAAGGCTGGCAGGCCCTGGCCTATGACCTGGGCGGGCATGGAGAATCCTCTCCCTACGGCCGCTATTCAATCGGTAGGCATTGCCGGGATCTGACGCGGCTTCTCGATCACCTCTCCTTCACCGCGCCGATCCTCTGTTGCCACAGCTAGGGGTGCCGATCGGTTTGGAATGGGCCTCACGGCATCCCGCCAGCGGGCTTGTGCTGATCGCTGGTGGCAGCCATGACCTGGACCCCTGGTGGGAACAGCCCCTGATGAGATTGATGGCCGCAGGTCTGCGACATGTGTTTCACCTGCCGATCCTGCAGCGCTGGGCCCAGCCGCTGATCAGCGCCCACCGCACGCCGATGATTGATCGCTACTTTGCTGACAACCCGATCCCAACGGATTGCCACAGCTACAAGGCCCTGGAAATCTTCTGGAGCTATGATCTTTTTTCGCGACAAAAATCTAATGTTCTCTGGAGCATTCCCACCCTCGTAATCAGCGCTGGGCACGACCCAACCTTCTCGCGAAGGATGGGATCTCAACTCAGTTCACACTTCAGAGATCCAGGCATCTGCATTTCCCCGAAGCCGGATACATTGTGATGGCAGAATACCCTGAGGAAGTGAATATTGCGATCATGGAATGGCGGCAGGATCTCAAGGGCTGAGCAGGGACCTCTCCGGTCTCTCCACACCGGATCACCTCGCAAATAGCGAGCTCGTCCCAACCCCAGGGCCGAGCCAGCGAAGCAGGTGCTGGCCTGACCATCAACTCTCTTGCCGTCAACCCCCTGGCTTAAAGTAATCCACGAGGCGATCTCCAGAATCTGCACGAATCAGGGCAACCACAACCTGCACAAGTGAGCCATAATTGGCAAAAATCAGGTAGCGAGGCTCCCAACATGGGTGAAACTTCTCCTTGTAGGCGTGCAAACCCTTAAAATTATAGAACTGATTGAGATGATTATAAAGATAATGAATTATTTTCTCCACCCGCGTCGCAGTGGGCTCGGCTCCCACGCCAGAGAGGGCTGAAAGACCCAAATAAAAGCGCTCATAGCCCTGCTCTTTGCAATGCTGAAACAAGGAAATGAAGAGAATATCCATCGTGCCATGGGGCATGTTGGCACGATGTCGCATCAAATCAATCGTGATGCCATTCTTCATTGGATGACAAATCAGGTTGGCGAAGGCGCCAATGGCTCCATCGGGCATCCGTACCACCACCACAGGGTTGTCGCGCAGGTAATTCTCGTCAAACCAGCCAACCGAGAACTTCTTCTCCGATTCCTTCATCAATCCTAGCCATTCTTCACTAACACCCCGCAATTCAATCAGCAATGCCGGCGACAATAGCGGCGGAATGAAGTCCATGCGGTAGCCGAGCTTGGTGAGCTTGTTTCGCGCTGTGCGCAAATCCTGGTCGGCTTTGTCCTGGCTCGAGAATCCTTTCAGGTCGATGACCGCCTCCTCACCAATCTTCAAGGCACGAAAGCCCAGGTGGCCGTACAGCTCCAGCAGGTCCGGCTGCGCCAGATAGAAGCCAGGTGTCCAGTCATTCAACCGGCAAAGCTCACGAAAGTCCCGGATGAGCTCAGCGGCTTCTACCCGCAAGCCAATTGGATCCCCAAGGGCAACCGCCCCCCGCCCCTTGGACACATAAGCGATGAAGCTTTGTCCAGAGCGGCTGAAGAGGTAAGCCTTATCGTTGAGCAGGGTGAATGGTGCTAAGGACGTTTGTCCGTGAGTAGTGACGATCGCCCTAGCCCGCAGGCGTTCCGCCTCGCTGGCCGGCTCACCCCGTTGCAGCAATGGACGCATCAGCATCCACAGCGCATACAGCAGGGTGATGGCGCCAACCAGGGCAATGGAGTTGGCGAAGAAACGCGCGAAGCGAGTGGTGGGAAGCAGACTGGCATTGCCCTGGGCAACGAACATCCGCAACGTTTGCAGGGCGGCGCCAGGGATGTCGTACCTGATCCCGTAGGCATGGTCGAGCAGAAAGAAGCCTGCCGTGCCGTAGGCGAGGGTGAACAGGGCGGAAGCCAAAAGCGCCCGCACTCCTTGCGCCATGGAGGGAGCATCCGACCGCGCGGTGTAGGCCTGGCGCGTGCCAAGCAATCACGCCAGCAAAGCAGCGGCATAGAGACCCTCTTCGAAGTCCAACCCTTTGACAAGATTAAAGATGATTGAACCCATTAAGAAAACTAGCGTCAACATCCAAGCTATTCGCTTACAACGCAGCAAACCAGAGGCCAGAATCAGCAAAGAAAAGCCACTCAGAGCCGTGAACAAGTGAGCGGAATGACGTATCTCTATCGGAAAGAGATCCTCCATCCATGCCACCCGTTCCTGCAGGCTTGGCGTCACCGCCGAGATTAAATTAATGACTCCCATGCCAGCGACGAATGCCGCGGTGAGCCGAGGCCCCAAGGGACTAAAGCTGTGCCATTTCATGCGTTTTTCGCGCCCTCAGCAGCGGTGGACCAGACTACCAAGCTGAAATCTATTGATTGCTACGATCTCTCAGGGCAGCGTTCAACTGTTCTCCAACGTAGGCCAGCGAATCCAGCGCATGCTTATGGTCATAGTTTCAACCATAGTCTGGTCCCGAGACCTCGTGGCCGCCAGAAAATTCATGCCCGACATGTGGCACATCCAATCGTTGGAGCGTGGCGGCAAACTGCCTGGTGGAGTTGAGCATGCGCGGACCGGTCAAATCACCTAAGCCAGCATCCAAATAAGTGCGCAGAGTCTGACGTCATGCAGGCGGGATTTGGGCAATGAACTGCTGAGGACTATTCGGCGGACCGCTCGCATCTATGAAATAACCAATGTGGCTAAAGAAGATGTGGAATTGATCCAAGTGGCGCAAGCCAATGTTCAAGGCTCCCAGCCGCCTGAAGACAGACCACCGATCGCCCAAAATTTTGGGCTGTTGAGCGTTCGGTAGCGTGACTTGACGACGTCGGGCAACTCAACTCCAATTTGCATGCCCACCTTCCCGTTGGGTCCATAAAAAAGAGTCGGGATCGAAGAGTGCGCTTGAACCGCGCCGATCATTGCCATCGGGTGTGATAACAATCAGCGGCGGCAACTTATGGCTTTGATAAAGCTGACGCAATACGGGAATAATACCGATCTAATCATGCCAGGCCCGCGCATCATCATGGCCACCATGCAACAGGAAAACAACGGGATAATGCTTGTCGATTTGACGATCATAATCCGGCGGCAAGATAACACCGTATTCACGGTCCTGTCCCATCGCCTTGCTGGCGTACCTTTCCATGGTGAACCGCAGGCCAGAATCGGGCGCCTCCACGGCTGGGCGATCGAGCTGGGGGGCTCCCGCCACAACGACATACCACCCCCCAAACGCCAGCAGCATGGAGGCTGCACCGAGGCTCAACAGGCTGGTCACGGCCCAGCGGTGCCCCATCCGCCTCCAGGCCCGCTTGTCGGCGGCCGACGGCGATTGGGAGAACGGTTTCAACACTCGGGCGCATGGGGTTGCAGCGTTAGCTTGAGAGCCCACCATGACAATCCGGAAGTGTTCCGCGCACAGGTGGCGTGCTTCCCCCCCTTCGGGACAGCGAGGCCCACCCTCCTGCGGGGGCGGTGAGGTCCACCAGCACCAGCCCAGAGGGCCCCAATCCTTCTATCCCCGTCCAGGGACACCAGCGCCCAGCTGGCGCAGAAAGGCCACAAAGCCATCCGCCTGACGAACCAGGCGCTGGCGCAGCTCCCCATCGTTGAAGCCAGCTTCCCCATCGAGGACACCCTGCACGCCCGGGATGAACACCCGCTGCGGAAAGGCGTAGGCGTTGCGGTAAGCAAACACCATCTGCAATTGCTCCACCGGTCGCAAACCGCCCCACTGCCCGGCGGCCAGGCCGGTAAAGGCGACGGGCTTGCCCTCCAGGCTGTCTGGAAAGCGCAACATGTCGATGAACAGTTTGAGCACCCCGGGGAAACTGCCGTTGTACTCGGGTGTCACCACATGCAGGCCCCGTGCCTGCAGCACCCGCTCCTGGAACGGGGCAAAGGCCGCGGGCTTCTCCCCATAGGCCCCAGGATTCAAAATCTCCGGCGGCAGCTCCTGCAGGTTCAAGATGTGGGCTTCCACCTCCAGGGCGCGGTACGCTTGCAAAAGCATCTGGGCGATGCGCAAAGTGTTGCAATTGGCGCGATTGGTGCCGGAGACAATTTCAATCATCCGAAGTTGCGGTCCATGAGCTCACATCCTGCCGTGCCGTCATCCCCTTGGACGGTGGAAGGACTAGGCCCCCCATCTTGCCGAGACACTCCCCTATCTTGCCAAGTCACCCCCTGTCCTGGAAGACCAGAGAACGCCACGGGTCGGACAGAAGGACGCACAAGATGTCGCTAGTAAATAACACAAAGACTTGAGGAGCCAAAAACTCTCTTGCCAGGCAGAGATTGGCGCTTCACCCAATCTCCGCATCGCAAGGATGGAAGACAACCATTAAGCCTCTAAGTCACTCCAATAAAAAAATCTCAAACAGAATCTTAGTGATGCAGGAATTGCGAAGTGAAAACTATCATAATAAAGCCAGGAACACATCACCTGCGAAAGCCCAACACCCTCATGGCAAGGATCACCAACGCAAGGGACCGAGAGGAAGGTCTTACCGAGAGGAAGGTCGAACCGAGGGGAAGGGCGAGAGGATGTTCGGGGCGGCTATCGGAAGGTGTGGGGTTCAAGGGCTGGACAATCCCGGAAAAACCATCAAGTCGATGTGACCATCGGTGGGATGGCGCCATTCCCGGAAGTCCTCCGCCATGGCATGGTCTTCTTGTATCAGCGCCCAGGATTCCAAGTCTTGAAGCCGCTTATGAACCAAATCGAGGGTGTTGTCAATCAATTGGGCGG
>JBKCVY010000289.1:0-12106 GCA_046317475.1 Cyanobacteriota bacterium
CTCTCCTCTTCACGAGATCAAGGCGAGATTGTTCACAAGGATTTAAGCCAAAAACCCGTTATCGCTCATGTAGGACTGCCGACTCTGGCATGGCAAGAAGTCACTGGGAGAAGCGCATGTATTGATACGCTATTCCCATTCGTTTTCCCGCTAGCAACTCCTCCACATCAATCCTTCCGAGCAAGCACGATTTGATCGACTGTATTCCGATGCAACTGAGTCCATGAAATTGCATGGCCTATGCAAGAAGACCATCGGCACCTACTGCCTAAGCCTCAGAGGGATAGACCACTTTTTTGGTCGATGTCCGAACAACCTCACATCAGATGAATTCAAGGCTTGTTTTTCCAAGTCTCACCGAACACTTCTCTTGGAGTACCGTCAAAATTGACGTTGCCTGCCGAACAGCCCATCGCGCCGCTTGCGCGGATGCGTCGGGACAGCTGCTCTGGCGCAACGTTCGTTTTCAAACCAACGCTGCCCGCTCGTCGTTTCGCCATGAACAAGTTGCGTTGGTGACTCGTCAGTGGTGCTGACATCCCAGGGCCCTGCACATCGGCGCCAGCCGTTTGCCATGGTCCGCCATCCCAGCAGCCTGGCCCAGTGGTGGGGCGGGCAGGGTGGAGGCGACATCCGTTAGGGATCTCCTCGAACAGAACAGAACAGAACAGAACAGAACAGAACAGAACAGCACAGAACAGAACAGAACAGAACGGTGCTGCGCGGCGGTTTCAACCGCGCCGCTGACCGGAGCCGCGACTGCCCGGGACCGGTCCACATCTCTGCGTTCGGATCCTTTGGATTTTCGCCCCAGTTGTCTCCTGCCTCCGGGCCTGGATCTTGGTCCCGCTGCTACCACTGTGGCTGGGGGCCAGGGTTGGTGAGCTGATTCCGTGGAACGGGGTGGGAACGCCAGCGATGCCCAGCGCATCATCAACACTGCTATGGAGACCTGTTCAACCCATTGGGCTCTCCCAGCGGCTTGTCCGCACCAATTAGTACCTGGTGTGTTTGCTGGCCCGCTGTCAAATGAAGGACCTCCATTAGTGGCCTATCCTAGATGATCATGCAGGAACAACATCAGCTTTCTAGTTGCCGGCATGGTTCACTCCATGGGATCTTTTCGATGAAATGATCCCGACTCAATGTGCGAATGAATGTGCGGAGTGGATATGTCGCGCGGATATGTCGAATGGATCTGCTGAATGGATCTGCTGAATGGCTCTGCTGATGAATTGGAGCGGCTCAATGGAGAAGCTGACATGGATCCAATGACATGGATCAGATAAAATAAATCAGATGAAACAGGTTATATGAAACAGGTTATATGAAATGGATTAAATGAAATGGGTGTGTAGCCAGATCGTTTATCTTCCCTAAGGAAGCTCTGAAAAACCCTTCAGCGGCACCTGTGAGAGCGCGGAGATCCCAGTTGGCGCAAGGGGCAGCTCCCACTGGAGACAGGTTGTCCAGAGGTTCCCTAACCGAGCGGCTGGGGCCTGAAACGTTTATTGCGCCAGGGGTCTCACAAACCTTGTCGCCGGCCCGTGGGTTGGATTCGCATCGTTGTGCAGCAGGACACATTCTGTTGCCACCGCCCAATCTCCAAGACCATGCCTACCCTGTGGTAGTGCGGATCCTTTCACCCATGGTCGCCTTCTTTGAATCCCTCAAACGCGCGGTGCTTGAGGCCGAGCGTGATCCCGCCGTGGATACGGCCCAGGCGGCCATCAGCCTGGTCCGCCGGTGGTTGACCGACCATGAGGAGGAGATCGGCGCGAAAGCCGTTCCCGTGCCAACGGAATTCAACGGCACGATGATGCAGTGGTTCCATTGGTACGGCGAAGCGGATGGCAAGCACTGGCGACGGCTGAAGGAGGCCGCCCCTGAACTGGCCAAGGTGGGCATCACCGGTCTTTGGTTGCCCCCCGCCACCAAAGGTGGCAGCACCTGGGATGTGGGGTATGGCATCTACGACCTGTTCGATCTGGGTGAGTTCGATCAAAAAGGCTCCGTGGCGACGAAGTACGGCACCCGGGCCGAATTTGAGGCGGCGGTTGAGGCTTGCCATGCCCTGGGCATCCAGGTTTATGCCGACGCGGTGTTCAACCACAAAATGTGGGCTGACGAGGAGGAGGAGTATCGGGCTACTCCCTATGCGCCAACTAACCGCAACCATGCCCTGGAGGGTGAACAACCGATCCGCGCCTGGACGGGCTATCACTTTGAGAAACGGGGCGGACAATATTCCTCCATGCAATGGCACTGGTATCATTTTGATGCTGTGGATCACAACAGCCTGCGGGAGAATTACAAAGCCATCTGGAAAACCCAGGGCGCCGCATTTGAAGTCAATGTGGATTTGGAGAAAGGGAATTACGATTATTTGATGGGATGTGATCTCAACGTCAACCATCCCGAAGTGCGCGGAGAGCTTAAACACTGGGGCCGCTGGATGCATGACACTTTCAAGGTCGATGGTTTCCGTCTGGATGCGATCAAGCACATCAGTAGCGATTTCTTCCTTGATTGGATCAATGACATCGATCAGCATGCCAACCACACCCACTTTGTCGTCGGCGAATATTGGAGCTACGACCTCTCCTCCCTTTCCTGGTATGCCGCCAACTCAGGAGGGCGCATGCATCTCTTTGACGCGCCGCTGCACAATAATTTTCATCTGGCCAGCCGCAGCGGAGGTCACTACGACATGCGTCGCCTGTTGGATGGCACCTTGATGCAGACCATGCCCCTGCTGGCTGTGACACTCGTGGAGAACCACGACACCCAGCCCTTGCAATCGCTGGAATCGGTTGTGGAGGCCTGGTTCAAACCCCTGGCCTATGCTTTCATCCTGTTGCGCGACCAGGGCTATCCCTGCATATTCTATGCCGATTATTACGGTGCCCATTACAAGGCCAAAAAAGGCAATGATGGCCCGGAGTATGAAATCTGGCTCACCAGCCATCGCTTCCTGATCGATCGCTTCCTGCTGGCCCGCCAACATTGCAGCTATGGTCCACAATACGACTACATCGATCACTTCAATACCATCGGCTGGACACGCTTGGGCACCCCAGGGCACCCCCGTGCCATGGCGGTGCTGATGAGTGATGGTCCAGCCGGCTCCAAGTGGATGGAGGTGGGTAAAAAGCACACCGCCTTCCGTGATCTCACGGGCCACATCCGCGAGACCATCACCACCAATGGCGACGGCTGGGCCGAATGGCGTTGCCATGGCGGTTCGGTGTCCGTTTGGGTGGAGGAAGCGGCTCTTGCGGAGATGGGCGTGGAGCTGCCGCGCTGAATGATGAAGAGCTGGGCAGGCAGGCCCCCAATTGCGGATTGAGACGGGTTGTTGGTAGGGAAGCGGCTGAGCGTCCTTCCCTACGGCCGGCTTGGTGGTGAACCCTCGCTACCAAGCCGCGCCCCAACGCGGCATCAGCGGATGCGATGGAACCTTAGGCGCGTGACCATTCGAGGCGACTAATTCAATCCAATGTTCCGAGTGGCGTTTGGAGCGTGATGCCATGGTTGACAGTGGCAAAGTCAGCGGCTCTGGGATGGGGGCGATCCCAGACCACGGCGGCAGGTCCTGAACAAGCCAAGTCCGAAAGTCAACAGCCAGCAGTAGTCATGTAGACGGCCGAGGCCTTGAGGAATGTTTAAGACATCTTCCCATCGTAGCAAGGCATTTCTAGTCCGTCCATAATCAAATATCGAATGACAGAATCCGGTGCATTAACCACCATCAATGGTGAATGCTGTCACGATTAGGAACAAACCCTTGCGTTCTGACTACCCTTTGTGGTGGACTGAAGATTGGAGAAGCACAGTTTCCCGATTTGCCCATGTGTCGCATCACTCCCTTCTTCCCAACGTTGCAAGCCTGAATCCTCCGCAATGACCTCCAGCGACGCGACGTCCACCAAAGCTTCTCCACTCCACACTCGTGACTGGGATAGGCTCATTTCGCAGTTGAAGGAGCAGCGAGTCATCCCCGTCATCGGCCCCAATTTGTTGCGAATTCCAGGAACCAATGGGGAAGAGGCCAAGCTCTATGAACTTTGGGGCAAAGAACTCGCCGATCTGTATAGTGTTGAATTGCCTCATGATCCTACTGATATCCCACTTCTCTATTGGATCTCAGATCAGCTGAGTTTGCGTACAGATATTCCCACTGGTGACTTGGAATACGAACTCACAAATGTTGTTCGTCAAAGTAAGTGGCCCATTCCGCAGGCCTTACTCCAGCTTGCGGAGATTAAAGACTTTCCTCTCTACATTTCAATCACCATTGACCACTTGATGGAGGACGCACTTAAACTTAAGCGTGGTCATAGTAAGAATATCTTTTTTAGCCGCACTGGTGGTCCAGATAGAAATGATATTCCAGATGATTTTGCTCCCACGACTATTCCCCTCTTAATCCACCTCTTTGGAGCAAGTTCTGCGGATAGAGAAGCCTTTGCTGTGACTGAGGATGATCTGATTGAATTTAGCTGGAGTCTGATCAAGCACTCCTATGCACCCCAGAATTTATATGAATATCTTAATAAGCGCCAACTATTGTTACTGGGTTGTGACTTCCCTGATTGGCTGGATCGTTTTTTTATTCATGCCCTTTCCCATGATCAGGGGGCCCAGGTGGGTATCACCTTTGTCAGTGAACAATGTCCAAAGGGCCTTCAAGAATTTTTACGACGCAAAAAGGCACGACCCTTCATTGAGTGGTCCCCGGTGGCCTTCGTTCAAGAGCTCCACCAACGTTGGCTGCAATCTGAACGTGAGGACTCCCTGCAGCAGGGTGAATCACAACCAGTCCCTATTCATGAGCCAACCCCATCTGGGCTGAAACCTAGCAAGGTCGGATCTGTCTTTATTAGTTATGCCCGGGATGATAAAAAAATAGCCCTTGCCATTAGGGATCAATTAGAAGCAGCCAATATAGATACCTGGATGGATGAGAACGATCTGGAGCCTGGAGAGCAGTATGAAGACTCCATTCAAGACAACATCAAGAACGCCTCATTTTTTGTCGCTCTTATTTCCAAGTCCTTAGATTTGGAAAATAGCAACCGTTTGGGTCGTTTTGTCTTGAAAGAGTGGCGCTGGGCGGAGAGAGCTGCTCTTGAACGACTCCAAGCCCATAATTATCTACAGCCAGTGGTGATTGATGACACGCCCATTGGTGCAGCATTCGTTGAGGGGCCCATGCGCAATAAGGAATGGACGGTCTGTCGCGATGGCAAATTACCACCTAAATTTATCAATCAGATCCAACAGGGTGTCAGACACTTTCGGAGAAGTCTCATCGACAACTAGTCACAATGACAACAATCACACAACTTCAGAATCCTTGGAAAGGACTCTACTTCTATACCGAAAAGGATCAGAGCATCTTCTTTGGTCGTCACAAAGAGCTTGCAGATTTGTTGCGTTTGCTTCAGCGGGATTGCTTGACAACCCTCTTTGCGCGTTCGGGCATGGGAAAAACTTCCCTGTTGAGAGCGGGCCTGATGCCAAGTCTGAGGGACGATAACTGCCTTCCACTCATCGTACGCATTATCCCTAGTGATGAAGCGGATTCACCCTCACAACAAATCTTTCAAGCGCTTCAACAAGCCGCTAAGGCTGGTGATGTGGAGATCGAGGTCATTGCGGAGCCAGCGGCTCAGGATTCAGAAACACTCTGGGAGTTTTTTCATCGCCGCCGTTTTTGGGGGAAGCGCAATGACCCGATTCGTCCTGTCATCATTCTTGATCAGTTCGAAGAGTTGTTTACCCTAGGCCAAGGTCAAGTCAAAATCCAGGCCTTTCTCAATGAACTTGGGGATCTGGTCGAAAACCGTATGCCCCTCGCTCTACAGAGCTCTCTTGATGAGCACCATCAAAAGTTGCCGTTTGACTCGCGCTTTCACGATTACAAAGTTCTTCTCTCTCTCCGTGAGGACTTTGTGCCGTTCTTGGATCGACTCCAACAAGGAATGCCTGCGGTGATGAGAAATCGCTATTGCTTGGAGCCCTTACGCAGAACATCAGCGATCGATATCGTTCTCAGTGCTGGTGGCCGTTATGTTTCTCGTGAGGTTGCTGAGCAAATCGTCAATGCGGTTAGTCCTTACGGCAAGGATAAGGATGTGATGACAATTGAAGTTGAGCCAGCATATCTGAGTGTGATGTGTCATGAGTTGTTCCGCAGAATGGTAGAGAAAGGACAAGACAGCATTGATTCCCAATTGGTTACTGAGGAATGTGGCAGCATTCTCAGTAATCTCTATACGAGAAGCTTCGCAGGCTTGCAACCAGCAACTCAGCGCTTTGTTGAAGATCGCCTCTTGAGTCAGTCGGGTTACCGGCTCACTCTTCCATTGGCTGAGGCAGATAAGGAGGGAGTCTCTCGAAGCGAGCTGGAACAATTGGTCAATTTACGTCTGTTGAGATTTGAACATCGACTAGGAACGAATCATGTTGAGTTGTCGCATGATCTATTGCGAGAGATTGTTCAGAATAGTCGCTTGCAGAGAATACAAGAGCAGGAAGAAAAGGAGCATATACAACATGAGGCGGAAATGCAGAAAAAGTTACGTCTGACTCGATTATGGGCTGGATCGTTTGCGGCCATTAGCTTTTCCCTTATCACGGGGCTAGGATTACATTATTTTGGTAAAGTCAGGCCTTCTATAACCTACTCAACTGATTTTGTCAGAAAATGGGGGCAACCCCAACCGGTCGGGACCTTGCCTTGGGGTGCCGAAAAACATCGGCGAGCTACGGTAAGAATTACCAGACAGGGCTGGTGGGGGCCAGTCAAGAAGTTAGAAGTCCTCAATTCTAGGGGTAAGTTGACGCAGCATCATCAACTCATTGCCTACAAAAGCCAGAGTCCCTATCGCAATCTTTTACCCGTTAGTGATGAGTTTGAGGCCCGTCTTGCCCAAATAGGAGCGAATTATGCTTCACTAGAATATACATACGACAAAGAGGGCAAGATTCTCTATGAAACTGCGCGAGACCGCATGGGACAAATCGCATGGGGGTTGGCATTTATGCCGCATTCTGAATCAACGAAGCATGGAGATAGAACTGTAAGGGCTGTTGTGATTGGTCCGGATGGATATCCCCAAGCCTGGCCGAACACAAAAACAGAATATATTGTGTTTGAAAGGAATAGCGAAGGTTATGACGTATTGCAAAAACACACAGATATTAATGGTAGTCCAACTCGTGGCGAGGATCAAGTTTATGCCAAAAGAATGGAATATGCCAATGGCCGGCTACAAAGACTGACTTCTTTAGACAAGTTTAACAATCCCATGGCTGATGGCGCAGGCCAAGTCAGCGAAACCTATGAGTACGATGCTGCGGGAAACAAAGTTGCCATTCGAGCTTTTACTTTTGCCAATAAAAAAGCTTTGAACCAGTTTGGATTTCATGAACAAAGAATCAAGTATGATCATTATGGTCGCGAGACTGAGTATAAATTCTTCAATACGGAGAATAAACCAGTGAAGGAGACAGATCGTTTTAATGCTTATAAAGTAAGCTTCTCAAATCTTGATAGCCACGGCAATCCTCGGGTCCTTAATTTTTTTGATAGGGATGGCCTCCCGATAAAGTCCAGGAATAATGAGTATCCTCGTGTCATCTATGAGTATAATAATAATGACTTACCAACAAAAGCCTGTCTAGTAGATCAGGAAAATCAGCCTCTTCTGTCGCCAGGTGGTTGGCACTGCATTGTCTTTACTTATGATTCCACGGGCAATGCCTTGCAGCGAAAGAGATTTTTTGACAAATCCAGCCATCCAGTTAATGACACTTATCTTGGTGCTCATCGTGTCGACTTTACCTATGATCCTGAATTAAAGTATGCCCTCTCTGTACAATATTTTGGCACATCGGCTAATGGTATCGTACCTGTCAATCTTCGTGTTGGTGACTATCATAAGCTTGTTGTATCGCGCGACAAGAATGGCAATGTGATTGATGGCGCATTCTTTGACCGGGAAAGCAAGCGAGCTATCAGTTTCTTGGACGGTTATCATCGCTTTAGCTACCAATATGATCGCTATGGCAATCGACTCAAGGAGGCCTACTTTGATGTCGATGGCAGTCCAATCGGAAACAATAAGGGCTTTCATGTCGTTGAATCCAAGTACGATGAGGACGGAAATCTTATTGAGAAGAGTTGGCGTGATCAATCGGGCCAGCTGGTTTTTGGACCTGGACGAGTTCATATCCAACGGTATGGATATATAGATCATGATAGGATTAATGAAAAAAATTTCTTTTTACAGGAGTCCTCGCCCCAGTTGGCGCTGAATGCTTCTGGCATTGCTGAAATTCGCTTTGACTACAATTCCAGACATCAACCCATTAGGGAGCAATACTTTGCTTTAAATGGTAGTCCAATTGCAAATAAACAGGGGGTGCATCGGATCGAGAACAGCTATGACCAGACCGGTACAATAATCATGAAACGCTATTTTGATCAAGCAGGTAAACCCACCTACGGTCCGGAAGGCTATCATCAGATGGTGCAAGCAGGAAGGGGTAAAGAAACCCAATATTTTGACAAAGAGATGCGTTCGCTAAAGGGATTTGATCCTTCTAATCCACGTAATAATAACTTTATTCAAGTACCCTACATTGATGACCTTTCTGATTATCGTTCACCAGCCTATTCCATTGGTCTTCGAGAGGGAGATATTATCCTTAGGTATGGAAATTGGAGTCTCGTCAACAGCTGGGCTGCCTTCCGCGACGCGAAGACGCTTTCCGAGTCGGCTGGTGATTATTACCGCAAACAAATTATTCGCACGATTCAAAAATCTTCCGCCTCACCAACTACTATTACGGTATTGCGCAATGGCCGTATGCTGATGTTTGATGTTCCACCGTTGCCGAAAAAACTTCTTGGATTTGTGATTCAGGCCCGCGTCATTCCGGCGGAAGAGATCGCCCAATGGGACATAGGCCTATCGCCTTGACGTCTATGGACCTCTTGACCCGGATGTTGTCAGATTATGGAATCAAGGCGTGCCAGCATTGATCTCGATCTGATTTGTTCGCTTGCCATTCTGGATTCTTTATCCTGCTGAGGCATGCGTATGCTGGCAGTTATCGGCTGCTTGTGGCGGTTGTCGTCATCCTGGACTGACACCAAAGTTTCGATGATTTTGAACAATTCCCATTCACCCCTAAAAGGATCCCCCTTGCGGCATGCAATATTTTTGAGGCGCCCACCATTGAATGCAGTTTTTTGGCCATTTTTTCTGGATGTGGTTGTCGAGGGCTCTGAGCGGTCATCCATGCATGGACTATCGCCTTGATCTCGGGTGGTGCGGAGGATGTGCTGGTGGTAGCTGGGAGGGGCTCAGAGGGCAACGCCTCAGCGGGATCTGCGGAGCGACGGCTTGATCGTGTCGATGGGCTGCAATCAGCTACAGGGTTTAGCGGGGTTGCCGCATTGGGCGGCCAGAGCCGCGAGCCAGCTTCTGAGTTCTTCGATGGCCTCGCTCCGTAGGCGGTAGTACACCCAACGGCCCTTCTGTCGATCCGCGAGCATCCCAGCCTCCTTGAGCACCTTGAGATGAAAGGACAGCTTGGATTGGGCCAGACCCAGCGCGGAGGTGAGTTCGCAAACGCAACGCTCGCCGCTCGCCAGGGCCTCGATGATCTGCAGGCGGATTGGGTCAGCCAGGGCCTTGAACAGCGCCCTGGCGCGTTCGTCAGAAAGGGGTTGTCCTCGAGGATTGGTGGTCAAGGTTGGGGTGATGGGTGCGTGCATGAGACCTGCAAGACAGGAACCATCAATGATACTTGATTTAAGATAGAATTTCTCCTGTACCCGTCCCCAGCTTCCCGCACCCATCAAGATCGGCATTAACGGCTCTGGTCGCATTGGCCCGCTTGGTGTTCCGAGCCTTCTAGGGTTGCTCTGGCATTGGCTCACGCACGTCGATGACGCCGCTGGTGACACCCACACCGCCGCTCACCTGCTGGCCTTTGTTCCGGTGCAGGCTGATGTCAGCAAGCCCTGCAGGCCAACACGCGCGGTTTCTTCGTCGGTTGTCTCCCGTCAGTTACAGCCCGGAACATCACCCTATCGCGTGCCCTGCATTCCCATTTTGATCCAGTCGGCCTCAGCCGTGTGGTGGTTGTCCCCCCGGTGCTGGGCGAAATCGCTCGCGCTCAAGCGCTGAACATTGTCTACAGCATCAACCGCCATCTCTACAAGCCGAAAAACACCTTCTGCTTACCGCCGCCTCTGGCACTACCAACCGCTGGACGTCATTGGTCAAGATTGCACATGAATCCTTTGGCATTCGCCACGGATCGATCACCACCTTGCATGCTGTGATCAGCACCCAGACGATGGATGATGGGTTCAAAGGAGAATCGCCTGAGCCGTTCTCTCCGGCAGGCAATGCCTCATCCCCACCACCACAGGCTCAGCCTAGGCGATCGGCAGTCTCCATCGGCTTGGCTACTGCCATGCGGCAGCAAGTGTCGAGACACTGTTACCAATGAATCGCCACCAATTCTTGCTGGCAAGTCATGAACTGCCAATGTTTGCCCTTGAATGTCTCCAGGTTTCAGATGCCCCTCTGAGACGTGTCAAGACGCCGGAGGACCAAGCAGGTTGATTTGGCGCCGTCTTGAGCACCTGGCGGGGCAGCCATGAATGAAGCAAGAGAGCCATCACCAGTCGCCGTCTTCTGGATTCAGCTCACAATCGGGAGCTATCCCTTTTTGATCGATGCTCTCGGCCACCTGTGAGGACATTGATTATCCCTACCGCTTTTCCTGGTCAGCCAGGGAGGGAATCCACGACCACGTTCATCACGTCAGGGGAGAGTGCCATGGGTCGTCTCCCTCGTCATCTCCGCAGCAGCGGACCCCCCTCCAGCCTGCAAATGGCCACGATGCCTGTCTCGCGTCTAGGAGCCTGTTGCCTGAAAGCCAAAAGGCCCCAAGCCACCACTTTTGATCCAAGACGGCAACGTTGTGTCCGTCATCTGCTCCTGATCGTCGAGCTATTCCGCCTGATGGGCTTCGCGATCCCTCCCACCCTGGGGGTGGGAGGCTTGCACCTTATCCCGTTGCCATTGCCACCTGGGCCTTCTGGAAGCGGAACAATTTGAGGATGTTGTGGGTGGTGCACCACATCGTCCATTCCCCGTTTACTTTTTCCAGGCCCCGCAGGAGAAAGTGCCGCAGGCCTCGCGCTTCTTTAGTTTGGCCAAACACTGGTTCAGGGATCGTCTTTCGCTTGGCGTAGATCTCACGCCCCTTCTTAGTGCGTAGCTTACGGGCCATTCGCCCTTTGAGATCAAGGTTTTTGGGAATGCGACCCGTCGTGGCTGGTGGCGGTTGTCCGTGTTTTTGGCGGCCGGTGGCGATGTGGGGATCCGTCTGTGCCTCGGTGCAGATCTCGTTGTTCTCCTCACTCCAGTAGCCGGCGTCAGCGATGAAGGTTGTCGGGTAGGCGCCGGTGTTGGCAATCGTGCGCTCCAGCATGGGGCCGAGATGCTCCACATCCGGTGGCTGGTTGCTCACTCCCACAGCCACGATCACCTGATGATCGCCATCCACGACCGCCTGGCAGTTGTAGCCCTGAATCATCTCGCCATTCCCTTTCATGATGTGGCTGTCGGGATCGGTGAAGTTTCTCTGGGTTTTGGCTGTGGGACTGCCATCCGCTTGGTGAGCCAAACCGCGCCTGGGCATCTGATCGCTCTTCAGCGGTTCCAAATCCGGTGGCTCCAGCCCCGCCAGCGCTGCTTTTTCCATCGCCAGCTCCCGTGCCGCCTCCGCCTTTTCTCGGGCCCTCTCTGCTTTGGCATGGAGCTTCCGCCGCTCCTTGTCTGAGGCCACCTGCGCGGCCTCCTCTGCTGCAGTGGCCTGTTCCAGCCGCTCCCTGGCCGCCAAAGCAGCGGTTTCCGCTTCCAGCTCCAACCGGGCCTGGCGAATCTTCTCAAGCCGATCTTCCCGGCGCTGAAGTTCCTCCGGCAGATCGCTGCCTCGCTTCCCTTTGCCGTACTTGCCGTCTTCCTGCGCGTCGACGATTTCCGCCTCGCGCATCAGTTCCTCGATCTCC
>JBKCVY010000290.1:0-2579 GCA_046317475.1 Cyanobacteriota bacterium
CCGGCAGCGGCGAATTCGGCTGGATCGAGGCGGAGCGCTTCCGGGCGCTTTGCCCCCTCCCCGGTTTTCCTCGCGGTCTGGCCATGGTGGGCGACGCCGCCGTGGTGGGCCTGTCGAGGCTGCGCTCCCGGGACGCTGATCTGGCCCTGGCGGAGCGCCTCCCCGCCGAGGGCCACCCGGAGGGAGTCTGCGGCTTGCGGGTGATCGACCTCGCCACAGGCGCGATTTTGCACAGCCTGGATCTGCCCGCGCCGATCGATGAACTGTTCGATGTGGTGGCGCTGCCGGGCGTCCGCCAACCGCGGGCCCTGGAGCTGGGAGGGGAGGAGATCGACGGCCTGGTGCGGTTGGGGGATCGGCCCGTGCAGGTGCGCGTGCGCCCCCTGACGCCCCGGGGCCCCAGCCCCCAGGCGCCGGACCTGCCCCCTATGGGGCTGGCGCCCCCACCTCCGGCCTCAGCCGGGCTGCCGAGCCGGATTCGCTTCCAGCGAATTTTCCATCTCACCCCCGCCAACCTCGCCCCCTACGCGTCCCTCACCTACCCCTCCCTGGCCAGGGGCCGTCCCGCCCTGGCGCGCATCCGGGGGGAATTGCATGGAGTGTGCGCCATGGAGGACGGGGTGATGGTGGCCCTTGCGATCGCCGAGCGGCGGCAGGATAACGGTGCCGACTTGCTGTCCCTGCTGGTGGCGCCCGCCTGGCGCCGCCGCGGCATCGGCACGGGGCTGGTGGCCCGGATGATGGCCTGCCTGGCCGCTGAGGACATCCACACCCTGGAGGTGCGCTATCGCGCCACAGCGCTGACCAGAGCGGCGCTGGAGCCCATTTTGGCCCAGTTGCGCTGGAGCGCACCCCAGGACGCGCTTGTGGTGTTGGAGGGCCACGCCTCCCGGCTGGCGGCGCTGGACTGGGCGGATCGCCACCCCATCACCCCTCCCTACGCGGTGGTGCCCTGGGGTGACCTCAGCGCCGCGCAAGGCCAGCTCGCCGCCGCCCTGCTGGCGCCAGCCGAGCCGCTCCCACCAAGGCCGCGGCCATCCCCCCAGCCCGACCCCCAGCTGTCGCTGGCCCTGCTCCACGATCAACAGCCGGTGGGGTGGCTGCTGGTCGAGGCAACGGGCCCTGATGCCGTGCGGTACTCCAGTTTGTATGTGATGCCGGCCCACCGGGGCCAAGCCCGCGCCTTGGCCCTGCTGCACGAAGGGTTCCGTCGGCAGCACCGGGCCGGTCGAACGATGGCCCGTGCCGCCTTTGACGGAAGCAACGACGCCATGCGTCGCTTGCTCAGCCGCCGACTCGGGGCGCACCTGGACGCCATCGAAGAGGTGCGCACGAGCCGCTGGCGGCGCCCAATCCAGAATTGACGAATGGGACCAAACGTCGCGATCTATTCCCGACCACCCCATCGCATGCGGCGATGCCACCGTTCAATGTCCGTCAAGACATGCTCCACGGTGTCCAGAGCTTTGCGACCCTGTTCGCTGAGCTTTTGCCGATCCTCCGGCTTCAGCATAGATCCCGATTCGAAGAGGTACCGGCTCACGTTGTCAATTTTTCCCCAGATGCCCATCTCGCTCCCAGGGTCGCCCAGACCATTAAGCCTTTGCTCACGGTGAAGCCCGAGCGCGGCCATGAAAGAAGTTTCACCGCGAACAATTGCCTCCTCCGCAAGGCTTTCAGCGAACTTGGAAGCCTTTCTCTTGAGAACTTCGGGGGGCAGCTGCGCCCGTCGCCGTCGGGAGGTGTTGAGATCGCGAAGAATGGTTTGAAGATTTTGCTCGAGGATGGGACGAAGTTGCTCGGCGGCGTTGAGATCCAAGACTGTTCGCTGAGCATCGGAAAAGCGCAACTGGGCTCCAGGCAGCAACCACCAATAGCGAAACATGTGCAGCGCCTCATGGTGAAGGAGGGAGGCCACCTCGTCCACGCTTTGCTCCGCCAAAGGGGGCGTGCCCGCGCCTCCGGAGGGGGGGGTGAGGTTCAGAGCGATGGAGCCATGGTTCCCTTTGACGAGGAAATACCCCATTTCCCAGGGGTTGGGCTTGTCGTCCAGCACGAGACGCAGGTAAAAGGATTCCTTTCGACCAGGAAGGTGCACCTCCAAGGACTCCCCCAGGTGGTCCGTGGAGCCGAGGCGGTAGGTGAGCTTGTCCACGAGCGCACGGAACACGGGCACCATCGCCGGCCCAAAGGTGCCCGGGCCCGCGAGAGTCGCAAGCCGTTCCACGGCGTCCCGCACAAGCTTCTTGTGCTGATCGATGCGGACCGCGGCGGTCAACGGCGACGGCGGCGGAGGGGACGATGGGGTCTGCTTGGGCCCCGCCCTCCCCAGGCTGAGGGGGGCAGCGCGCACGGAAGAGTCCAGCCGCAGCAGCGCTTGATTACCAACCGTTTGCCGCAAGAGACGGAGCGCATCTGGGCGTTCCGCTTGGCTGCCGCGGGGCTGGAGAGGATGGCCACACCCCGCCATCGGGAATCCCTGAGCTGTCCCAATCTTTGACGTCTCAGTGCCCAGGGCCCATCCAAACTGGGCGGTGATGTCATGTCCGCCTATCGCTGATCGGGGGTAAGCGCCTGGG
>JBKCVY010000291.1:0-1849 GCA_046317475.1 Cyanobacteriota bacterium
AACCAGCATTGTGCTGGAAGGACCTGCGCCCCAGCGCGACACGCTGGGCTGGGGGCGTCCCGCGTCGCTGGCGCTGCCCTCAGCCCAGCAGGGCCGCCACATGGGCGCCGCAGGCGCTGGCCAACCCCGCAAGGTCGTACCCCCCCTCCAGACTGGAGACCAGCCGGCCTTGGCAGTGCTGATCCGCCAGGGCCATCACGTCCAGGGTGAGGGCACTGAAATCCGCGTCGCTGAGGCGGAAGTCGGCGAGGGGATCCCCCAGGCGCGCGTCAAAGCCCGCGGACACCAGCACGAGTTGGGGGTGGAAGCGCTCCGCGGCCGGCAGCAGCCTCTCCCGCAGGGCGCCGAGAACGGCCTCGCCACCGCTCCCGGCCGGCAGCGGGCAGTTGATCGTCGCGCCTTCCCCTGGCCCCGCGCCCCGATCGCTCGCCGCGCCGCTGCCGGGATACAGGGGGGATTGGTGGGTGCTGAAAAAGAGCACGGAGGGATCGCGATAAAAGATGGCTTCACTGCCGTTGCCGTGGTGCACATCCCAGTCGACGATGAGCACCCGTTCCACGCCATGGGCCACCTGGGCATGGCGGGCGGCAAGGGCGACGTTGTTGTAGATGCAAAATCCCATGCCTCGGTTGGCCTCCGCGTGATGTCCTGGGGGCCGTACCACCGCGAAGGCGTTGCGCACCTCGCCCGCCAGCACAGCGTCCACGGCGATGATCACGCCACCCGCCGCCAGTCGGGCCACCTCTTCGCTGTGTTCACTGAGGCCGGTATCGCCGGTGGAGAGCCACCGTTTGCCGGAGGCCCCATCACGGCTGACGGTGTGGAGGTACGCGCGGCTGTGGCAGCGCAGCAGCTCCTCCTCCGTGGCGGGCCTGGGGGTGAGCCGCGCGCACCGTCTCGCCAGGCCGGACCGCTCCAGCTCAGCCACCACGGCGGCGTAGCGGGCGGGCGAGTCCGGATGGCCCGGGCCAGGGTCGTGGAGGCGGTACGACTCAGCGACAACCAATCCCGTGCCAGTCGCCATGGGGTGGATGGGGGACCTGTGGCCAGTCTGCACGGGGCCGGGTTGGACCGCCGCTGCGCCGGGACGGACCTGGATGTAACGGTCTGCATCCCGCTGGCACCGGCCCCATCCACCCTCACCAGCATGGAAGCAGTCGATCGCGAGAGGTCACGCCCATGGGCTCACACCGAACGGAGGAGACCAATGGGGCCCCCCAGGCGATCCCGTCCCGTTGGCCGGCCATTGCCGCCGCGGCCCTGCTGGTGTTGACCCCCCTTGGCCACGCCAACGCGGCATCGCCACCGTTGCCCCAGGGGCCTCCCCCATCGGCGGACCGGGGTCCGATGGGGGTGCGCTCGGCCGACGCCCATTTCATCGTCATGATGATTCCCCATCACGATGGGGCCATCGCCATGGCGGAGCTTGCCCTGGCGCGTGCTCGCCATCCGGAGATCAAAGCCCTGGCGCGGCGGATCCAAACCAGCCAATCCAAGGAAAATGCCCAGATGCGCCAGTGGTACGGGGAATGGTTTGGCGGACCGGTGCCGGTTTGGCCGGGTGGCGGTGCGGGGATGGGGATGGGTGGCATGGGGATGGGCATGCCCGGCATGGGGATGGGGATGCCCGGCATGGGCACAAGCTTGCAAGCCCTGAGGGATGCACCGGATTTTGATCAGGCCTTCCTGGTGCAGATGATTGCCCATCACCGCATGGGCGTGATGATGGCCTCCCATGCCCAATGGGGAACGACGCACCCTGAGTTGCGGCGGTTGCAGGCGGCGATGGTGCGGGTGCAGAGTGAGGAAATTGATCAAATGGCCCGCTGGTATCAACAGTGGTTTGGGT